>JAYSRU010000279.1:0-7070 GCA_043720875.1 Crocinitomicaceae bacterium | reverse complement strand
AAAAATGCAACGAGAATGCATACAAAAATAATGGATCTCATAATTTGGTTTAATTATATTTTACAGAACGTCTAATTGATTTATTATCGTTTGAATTTGTCCAAGATAGGTAGAATTTGATTTTTGCAACCTTATTAAAATCTATGTTGTTAAAAACATCAAAACGGATAGAAAAACTACTATTGGCTGGTATGTCTCCTAAATTTTTTGAGTCAGAGTATAATGTTTTATGAAAGAGTTTTGAACTTGTATCTTTAACCGCAAGCCGGATAAACGGAGACCTCAAAACAACGTTGCTTTTGTTTTGATAATTTACCAAAAAAAAACTTGTATCACCTACATAAACAGCTGGATAAAAATTATGAGACAAAAATTTAACATCTTTGCTTTCTGCACCTTTTCGAATGCAAGAAAAAAGAATAATACTCAGTACACATAGGTTACAATACATTTTCATAAATGTAAAGTTACACATTTTGATTAATCAAGCTAGCATGAAGCCTATTGAAAATAACGAATCGAATTAATAATAATATCTTTACGAGTAAATCCAATAAAACCCATGAATTCTAAGTCGACTTTAATTTTTATCTTCTTAACTGTAATGATTGATTCCACAGGTTTGGGTATCATTATTCCAAGTATGCCAGCCATCATTACAGATATTACGGGTGTTTCACTTTCTGAAGCCGCTAGTTACAATGGATGGATGGTAATGGTATACGCGTTGATGCAATTTGTTTTTGCACCAGTTTTGGGTGGTTTAAGTGATGCGTATGGTCGTAAACCTGTGTTATTGAGTTCTTTGTTAGGATTAGGAATCGATTATATTTTTTTATTTTTCGCACCCAATTTGTGGTGGCTGTTTATTGGAAGAATTATTTCAGGAATTTTTGGCGCAAGTTTCTCACCTGCCATGGCTTGTATAGCGGATGTAAGTACACCGGATAAACGCGTTCAAAACTTTGGGATTATCGGCGCCGCGTTTGGAATTGGATTTGTGATTGGTCCTGCAATCGGAGGTTTACTTGGTTCATTTAATTTACGCGCACCTTTTCTTTTTGCAGCTTGCTTGTCATTAGCAAATTTCATCTTTGGTTATGTTGCCTTTAAAGAAACTTTATCGATAGAAAACCGCCGAAAATTTGATATCAAGCGGTCAAATTTTGTTGGATCATTGAAGCAACTAGGTAAATATAAATCGTTAAAATGGCTCTTTTTAGTAGTTTTTATTATTGGATTATCTGATACTGCTGTACACGGTTCTTGGGCATTTTTGACAAAGCAAAAATTTGGATGGACGGAATTAAGTGTTGGAATTTCTTTAACTGTGGTAGGAGTTAGTTTTGCCATTGTACAAGGCGGTTTGGCAGGAATAATTTCTAAGAAATTTGGAAATAAGAACACAATTTACATGGCGCTCATCGCCTTAATTGTAAGTTTGGCAGTAATTGGATTTGCCGCTCAAGGTTGGATGCTTTATGCGGTCATGATTCCTTATGCAGTTGGATCTATGGTGGCGCCTTGTATCAAGGCAATTGCCTCGGATAAAACTGCTAGTAACGAACAAGGTGAGTTGCAAGGTGCTTTTGCTAGCATTCATGCGTTGGCAGAAATTGCCGGACCACCAGTTATGGCTGGATTATATGCGCATTATTCGGCTTTAGCAATTCCATTTTATGGCGCACCATTTATTTTTGCGGTATGCCTAATTGCGATTTGCTTTCCGTTGGTTCTGTTGGCTTTTAGAATGAAAAAATCAATCGAATAATACTAAGTTTTCTTTGTCTGCAATTATTTCATACATACAAGTGATTTACTGCGTACTTTTGTAGAGATGAAATTTAAAGATTATAAATTAGCGGGTGCGCTCAAGAATACATTAGAATTAGTAGGTTTTGTGAAACCTACAGATATTCAGTTCAAGGCAATTCAAGCAATTTTAGATGGACAAGATGTAATGGCGGTTGCGCCAACAGGAACTGGTAAAACCGCTGCCTATGCTATTCCGATCATTCAAAAATTATTAGAAGGGAAACAAATTGATGCTCCGCGCGCGTTGGTACTGGCTCCAACACGTGAGTTAGCGGTACAAATTGCGGGTGTTTTTGAAAAACTTTCTGTAGGATTAGATTTACATGTTTTAGCCATTACTGGAGGAGTTGACCAAGATCCTCAGAAAAAAGGGTTGAGCCATGGAGTTGATATTGTGATCTGCACACCGGGTAGAATGTTTGATTTGGTGGCACAAATGTCGCTGAGTTTGGAGAAAATAAAATATTTGGTGATTGACGAAGCGGATCAAATGCTGCAACGCGGATTTCAGAAAGATTTGGAAGATGTTGCTCGGAAAATTAGCCGTTACCGTCAAACGTTGTTCTTCACTGCAACTATTGACAAGAAAATAAAGGCATTAGCCTACGATTTGATTAAGGATGGTTTACGTATCCAGGTTTCTCCAAAAGATCCGGTTTCTAAGAATATTGAGCACGGTTTGGTTCATGTTGAAATGGATGATAAACGCTTTTTTCTTGAGAATATCATTCAGAACAATGAGGAATCGAGAATCATGGTTTTTGCCCGTACAAAAGTTCGTGTAACACGTATTGCTGCTGCTATGAAACGAGTTGGAGTAGAAGTGATTGAATTGCATGGCGATAAAACGCAAGAAGAACGGAACGATGCTTTGGAGCAATTTCGAGAAGGTATCGTAAAAGTTTTAGTTTGCACAGATGTTACCGCGCGTGGAATTGATATTGAAGGCGTTAATATTGCAGTAAATTACGATTTACCTGATGTAGTTGAAAATTATGTTCACAGAATTGGTAGAACTGGCCGTGGAACCGCAAAAGGTTTAGCAGTATCGATGTGTGCAAAAGAAGAACTTGAAATTCTTAAGGAAATTGAAGATTACATTGGGTATGAAATTCCTGTAATTTCAGTCGATAAAACAGAATACAAAGAAATACTAAGAGCTACTGAGGACATTACGTACAATTGGCAAAAACTAATTGACGAAGCCAATGACGAAGATGGAACGAAGGAAAAGTGGTAATTCAAGTAACGAATCTGGATTTGTTTCTAGGTTAACCCTTCCGAATTCTTTATTTTTATGAAGTGAAATCCTTTTGGTCCGAATCCTTGATTGTAGTAAAAACGGTGCGCTCCAAAGTTATTGGTATAAGCGTCTAACACCATTATTGTACAGCCTGAGGCATCCGCTTTTTGTTCTAAATATTGTGTGAGTAATTTGCCTATTCCTTTAGATCTTGCTTTTTCAGCAACCACAACATTATCTAGTTCCAAGTACTTTCCGCACCAGAGCTTAGTGCCCAGCCAAAAACCACATATTCCTAAACATTCGTCGCCTTCAAATGCAGCCAATTGACCATAGTTGTTATTCGGAAGCATGTCCGTTAACATTTCGTCGTAACGCGCTGCGGAAAGGTTAGGGTAGAGCTCTTGCATAACCTCAAGTTGCTGAAGCATATCGCTTTTACCGTTAAGCTCTCTTAATTCTATAGATGTTGCCATTTATTTTTTTAATAAGTGTTTATTCATGTGTTCTAAAATTCTTCGGTATTCATCATACCAGGAGCTAGGTTCTGTAAATGCATGTGCTTCAACAGGAAATGACGCTAACTCCCAATTCTCTTTTCCGAGCTCAATGAAACGTTGACTTAACCTTACAATATCTTGGTACTGAACATTGTCATCCACCATTCCGTGCAACATGAGTAAGGGTTTGTTTAAATTTTGTGCAAAATAGATGGGAGAACTTCTTTGATACGCCATACTATCCGTTTCTGGGGCATTCAAAATGTTTGAGGTGTATTCGTGATTGTAATGCGTGAAATCTGTCACCGAACGTAATGCTGCACCACAGGCAAATTCATCTGGTGTGGTCAATAAAGCCATCAATGTAATAAATCCACCATAAGATCCACCATAAATACCAAGACGTTTTGGATCAATTCCATACAGCGCAACTAAGTGATTTTTACCAGCAATGTGGTCATCTAAATCTTTTCCTCCCATGTGTCGATAGATATCAGTTCGGTGCTTCATTCCATATCCTTCACTCGCTCTATAATCTATATCGAGCACGGTGTAGCCTTGTTGAATGAGTAGGTTGTGAAACATGTATTCTCGGTAATAATGACTCCACCAATTGTGCGCATTTTGTAAATATCCAGCGCCGTGAACAAAAATAATTGCAGCACCATTTTTCACATTGGATTGCGGCTCATAAACCCGTGCTTGTACCGCAACGCCTTCAAGTCCTTTGAAAACAATGACTTTTGGATCTGCCCATTTGATCGCGTCAAACATTTTTGTGGTAGATTGGGTAACCTTTACCATTTTTTGATTCGGTTTATTTTCTTGCACGTAAATTTCCCAAGGTTTATTTTTGGTAGAAAAACGAAGCGCCAATTTATCTTCATTTGGGGAAATTGCAACTTCCGCATTTCCATCCAAAGTTATGATAGGTAATAACGTCTTTGTTTTAGTATTTAAATGATAAAACGAACGATTACCTAAATGCGATTGGTTGGTAGTTAAATACAGAATGCCTTCCTTTTTAGAACGTTGAATTTGATGAATTTCAAATGCTCCAGTAGTTAATGCTTCGGTTTTCTTGCTTTTGAAATGATAACTATACAATTGCGCCCATCCAGTTTTTTCCGAAACATAATAAATTTGAGTACTGTCAATCCAATTTAACACACCGGCTTCTTCGTTCCAACCACTTATACAAGGTCCACCAATCCATGATTCTTCATGCTGGTGATCCAATAGTTCTAATGTTAATGTAGTGGGGTTCAAAGCCACAATCCAACGGTCTTTATTGTCGAAACTCTTAATTTCCAATACACCCGTATTATTATTCGGATGGTAATAGGGGCCATGGAAAATCACATTTTTTGAAGCTTTCAATTTTTCCGTAGTATTCATAAAAAGTCCTTGGGTAAAAATGCCAGGTAAATTATCTACAGAAACAGCGGTGACAGAGTCTGTTCCTACGTGTAAAACATAAAGAAAACTTGCAGGTTCGTTTTGACTCACTTTAGTACGAGCTGGACGGGTAGCGGCAAAACCATTTTTAGTGATAAAGAATTCCGTTTCAGTGTCTTTTTCCTGGGTGTCTTGCATTAAGCGGTACGTAATTTTTTTACCATCTGGTGAGATGACAATGTTTTCAACCCGCATGTCTCCAAAATAAATAGGGGATAAGTTCGTGTTTTCAATGCGCAGTTTGTTGCGTTTGTCGTAGAAATCAGATTTGATGTTTTTGTTCTTCCAATAATCGAACAATTGAGCCTCTTGACTTTCTAGGTAAGTTTTTTTAGCATTGCTTTTTGACGGCTTTTCTCCTTTAACGAATTGGGTTAATTGGATAAAACTACCCACTTTGGCATTGTAAAGAAAAAGGTTATCTCCAAGCTGAAAGGCAACTTTGTTCTGATCTTCAAGGCGTTGTATGTTCCAAATTGAAGTAGTGCTTTCAAAGAGTAAGGTTGTAGTTTTTTTACCTTTGTTATAAGCCAATAATTGACCATCATTTGCATAATACTGAATGTTGCAGTTGGTTTGAGTTGCATCCCAATACACTGTTTTATCCGCTTGATTTATATCCAATTCTGCAATTGTTTTCTTTGCTAAACTGAAGGCATGAGGCGTATTTCCAGGATGTGCATTTTGTGGGTTCCAATCAAATACAACAGAAGCACCGTCTACAGTCCAATTGGGCATTTCAGGCCAAGATCCAACGAAAGTTTGACCTTGCATTATTTGTTTCAATTCAATTGAAGTTTGTGCTAACAGTAAATTGTTAAGTAAAACGAATAGTGTTAATATTTGTAATTTTCTCATGTGCAAATGTAAGCTTTGAAATTGATTTACAGATGTGCAATAGCTGACATTAAGTTGTCCTACTTTTTTGTTCCTGTTTACTGATGAATATTATGCAGTATGTTTCTCTTCATCTCAAACATTTACTTAAATTTGAAACAAAAAAATATCATGCTTCATTATTCTTTCGACATGCGCGAACATGCGCAACAGTATTTAGTAATTAATTTACAATTTGTTGCAAGCGAAGATAATCCATTAGTGCAATTACCGGCATGGAGACCAGGAAGATATGAGTTAGGTAATTTTGCAAAGAATGTAAGAAGTTTTAGAGCGTATTCAGACAAAAGTCAACGCCTAACCAGCGAAAAAGTAACGAAAGACTGTTGGAAGATTGGCGCTGAAAAAGGAACCGTAATAAAATTGGAGTATTTGTATTATGCTGCAGAACTTAATGCGGGTTCAACCTTTCTTTCGAAGGAAATATTGTACATGAACCCAGTAAATTGTTGTGTTTATCCTGTTGGGCAAGAAGATATTGAAGCTTCAGTTCGGTTAATTGTGCCTGCAGATTTCAAGTTAGTGTGTAGTTTACCTAAAGTAAACGAATGTTTAATAGCAGCCAATTTTGATGAATTGGCAGATTCTCCAATTATATGTACAAAAGCTGTTCAAACGCAATCTTATGAATTGAACGAGACCAAGTTTAATATTCATTTTATAGGAAATTGTAAACCAGATTGGACAAGAGTAATTACCGACTTCAAGGCATTTACAGCCATTCAGTTACAAAAATTTACAGAGTTTCCCACCAAAGAATATCATTTTATCATTTTTGCTTTACCAGCAAAAGCGTACCATGGCGTTGAACATTTGGGATCTACCGTGATCACACTTGGTCCATCTTATGACTTATTTGAAGGTTATTATTCTGAGTTGCTAGGAATTTCGTCGCACGAGTTATACCATGCTTGGAACATTAAATCTATACGTCCAATTGAAATGTTGCCGTATGACTTAACAAAAGAAAATTATTCAAAACTTGGGTATTTATGCGAAGGCGTCACGACTTATCAAGGAGATTTGATGTTGTACAAGAGTCGCGTTTTTTCTATAACCGAATATTTAAAAGAACTGACCAATCAATTTCAAAAACACTTCGACAACCACGGTCGCTTTAACCTTTCAGTTGCCGAATCTTCTTGGGATACGTGGTT
>JAYSRU010000278.1:0-7104 GCA_043720875.1 Crocinitomicaceae bacterium | reverse complement strand
CCTTCAAACTTATGGTGGTACGTTGTTTGGCCACTTGCGTTCCTGCGTCGGTATGCAAAACGTAGCTAAATGATTTGCCATCATATGGTTTGGTTCTGCATTTGGTAAAAATATACAACGAATCTTTGTAAAATGCCAATGCTTCGGCATCGAAATGTTTATCCTTATCTTCTGGTGGAAACATACTTTGATTAGGATAGCTGAAACTAATTTTGTCAGCCTTTACCTCTTTTTTCTTTAAAATATCTTTTGCATTAATTTTATAAATACAAAGGTCGGTTCGGTGGTTTTTGTTGTTCCCTATGTCAGCGACATACAACGTACCTTTTCCATCTGTCGTTATATCTTCCCAATCCACATTGGTTGCGTTTGTAACCGTGGTTTTGTGAAACACAGTTCCATCGAGCTTTAAGAAAAATAATTTCGGTTCGTTATCGCTGTCATTTAAGGTGACCAAAACAGTGTCGTTCAAAAAACATAAACCCGAAGTTTCAGTCAGTGCTGGAGGTAAGGTAGCTATGATTTTTTGGCCCGCCATTTTGAACGGCAAAGCAAATATAATCATCGACCAAAAAAACATTTTTAGCTGCTTCATTTAACTTGTGATTTCTTCAGTTTTATACTTTTATTTAATCGTTAAAGTTTCTAGTTTTTGAAAAAAATATTGTAACTATGCAACGAATTTAAATTAAATAAACGTATGAAATTATTTACAAAGGTAAATGCAATTGGATTAGTATTAGCTAGTTTTATTATTGCATCATGTTCCACTTCCAATAACGTTGTCAACAGAGGTCTACTTTCAAAGCGAAAGTACACGAAAGGATTCCACTACAACGCTCCTAATATCTTGAAGTCGGACAAGACCGAAACTGCTTCAAATGAAGTAAAAGCAAAAAATACTACTCCAATTTTAAGAAAAGAATCGGTAATTACTGCCGCAACGGATGTTGTAGCGGTTACAACAGAAGTAAACGAAATAATAACTGGAGCTGAAATTAGAACTGAAAATAAAATCGTTAAAGAAACGACAGCCGCACCAGTTGAAAACAACGCTGTAGTTGCACCCACAACTGTTAAACAAAAAGCTACTTTACAAAAAACGAGTATTGCTCAAAAAATTGTTTCAAAAAAATTGAATAAAACGGTTGCGCAATCTTCACAAATGGGAGATTCTGCCATTCTTTATATTATTTTATGCATTTTGATTCCTGTTATCGCTGTAGGATTAGCAACAAGCTGGGATATTATTCCAACATTGTTGTGCTTACTCCTGATGTTATTGTTCTGGTTACCTGGAATCATTTATGCATTTTGGGTGTGTAGCCGAGAAGGAAAATTCTAGTTTCAAATTAAAACTATATAAAAAGCATTGCCGCATACGGTAATGCTTTTTTGCTTTATTTTTTGATAATTATTCGACCGGTATTAAACCTTATCAAAAGCATAAGTAAAACACTTTTATAGCTACCTTTGCATTATGTTCTCTCCCGCAACCAAAGGTTGGATTCAAAAATACTTAGAGCTTTATAACGAAAAGGTTATAAATGCTGATACTATTTTGAATGCAACCACTATTCAAGAACTTCACGCACAGTTTGTTGAGTCTGGATTAATTTTTGGTTTTGCATCTTCGTTTTTAATTTATAAAGACATCGACACCAGTAGGTTAACCAATGAAGAACAATTAAAATTATTGCTTTTTGAGGCCATGCTTATGGTTTATGTATTTGAAAACAAAAACCAAACAGTAGATGCCATTAAATTTATTGACACGCTTACACAATTCTATAAAAACCAAAGTACCGGAGCTGTTCAAAAATTATTTTCTTTTTTCATTAAAGAAAGTGAAGACGAGCGATTAGAAGCAATTTTCGCTAAACGTGTTGCAGCTCCTCAAAACATTTTTGAATCTACACTTGCGATCAATAATTTTAGCAACGCATTTATTTACTTAGATCTAATTCAATTTCATGATTTTATAACGCAAAATTCAGTGATTGAAACACCAGAAGATTACGCTATGCTAGCCATGAAATCTGTGATTCTTGCTGCAAAATCCGACAATGAAATTGAAACGAGAGAAAAGGTTATTTTTAATGTGTTTTTGAACTCAATTGACTTCTCTAACGCTGAAGAAAAAAACCTATCCAACTTGTTAGAAGAATCTTTTGAACTAAATGATTTAGAGATCAAGCCGTTCACCTCATGGGTTGCTAAACGATATATTCTGGAATTAGCCGCTTTACTCATCTATTCTAAAAATGAAGTTGAAATTTCTGAAAAGAAGTTTTTAGATGATTTTACTACCAAACTTGGATTTGAGGTAAAGGATTTAGATGAAATCATAATAGAAGTACAACGCTTCATTCTACAACATCAAGATAAGATACACTTCTTACAAGATGCATCGGGTATAGAAAAATATTATTCTGGCGTTTCAGAAAAATTTGTAAAGGTACTTGGTCGCAACAAAGACAAACTTGCAGTAGAACTAAGTCAAAGCAAAGAATTGGTGAATCTAATTTCTAAGTCAACAACGCGAGAACTTACCAGAGAAGAAAAAGCGAAAGTAAAAACACAATTTAAAGACCTCGTAAAATCTGTTCCAGCACTTGCCATATTTCTCTTGCCTGGAGGAGCTGTTTTACTCCCAATACTATTAAAAGTGATTCCAAGTTTGGTGCCTAGTGCATTTCGAAGCAACGAATTGAATGACGATTCAAAAAAATAAGAAACAATTATGGCCAGCGAAAAAACAATTGCAAATGCATGGACGGATTATGAATTACTTGATGCTGGAGGAGGTAAAAAACTCGAACGTTTTGGGTCAATAGTGACCATTCGTCCAGACGTAAATGCTTATTTTAAATCCGAATTAGATTTCAAAGCATGGGACGAGCAAGCACATTTAGAATTCCGCCTAAACAAAGATGGATCTGGTAAATGGCAAACGAAAAAACAATTTGATTTTGACGATTGGTTTATTCAATTCGGTGAAGCACGCATTCAATTAAAAACCACAAAATTCAAGCACATTGGGATTTTTCCCGAACAAGAAGCAAATTGGAAATTCATTGAAACGCTTGATTTGAAAGATAAATCGGTGTTGAACCTTTTTTGTTACACAGGAATTGCATCTTATGTTGGGCGCCTAAAAGGAGCCAACGTAACACAAATAGATAGTGATAAGCAAATTCTTGAATGGTCAAAAACCAACTTGTCACAATCTGGAATTACAGATGTGCGCAGCATTCACGACGATGCCTTAAAATTTGCTCAACGTGAGGTCAAACGTGAAAAAAAATATGACCTCATCATAATGGATCCACCTGCTTATGGAATAGGAGCAAAAGGCGAACGTTGGGTATTAGAAGATAAAATTGATGAATTATTGGCAACTGTAAAATTGATTCTTGCTCCAAATGGAACATTAATTTTAAATACCTATAGCCCAAAACTTGAAATTGGTCAATTAAGAAGGGTAGCGACCACTCATTTTGGCATTCAAAATATTACAACAACTGAACTTTGGTCGAAAACAAAAACAGGTAAAGATTTGTTTTATGGTAATTTATTGCGCGTACAATTGGAATCAAAAAAATAGCTAAAAAAATAACATAAATTGTACTAGTCTAGCTATTCTTACCAATGCAAAATTCATAACTTTACGCAGGCACAAAAACAGTTACTGAATTGGAAAAAATAGCTTTAGCACAATTAAAAGGTGCCAATAAAATATATAAAGTAGGAGACAATACAATTGTTGCATTAACTCCGACAACCCTAGATTTTTTCCCCAATGAACTTACCTTAATTATTGGTCCATCAGGTAGCGGAAAAACTACGTTATTATCTTTGCTAGGATGTGTAATTTACCCCACAGAAGGAGATTTATATTTGGACGGGAATCATGTAAATGGCATGAACCAAAGGCAACTGGCTAATTTGCGTTTGCAGACTATTGGTTTTGTTTTTCAAAGCTTCAATCTGATAGCTCCGCTCAATTGCATGGACAATGTAATGATGCCACTACAACTGAAAGGAGAATCAGGAATTAAAGCGAGACGAAAAGCGGAAGCAGCACTTGAATTAGTTGGCATGTTGGATCGCAAAAAAAGCTTGCCGAAACAATTATCTGGTGGTCAGCAACAACGTGTTGCCATTGCACGTGCACTTGTTACCGAACCTAAATTAATTCTATGCGACGAACCAACATCATCATTAGATGCTGCCTCCATTGTTACAGTTATGCACCAACTTTCGACCTTGGCAAAAGAAGGCAAAAGTGTCTGCGTAGTAACACATGACCCGCGTTTATTGGCTTATGCAGATCGCGTAATACGCGTAGATAACGGGATTGCAACCGAAGAGTTCAAAGACCCCATAACAGGCACGTTCAAATAAAAAAATGTGTGATACTAACCAAATAATTTGATAATACGATGACATTAAATTGTAAACTATTTGCTTCTTTAGCTGTGATGACAGCACTTTACAGTTGCGGCGGAAAAAAAGAAAACGAAAAACCACTTTCTGATTATAAACTTAAGGAAGTTAAAGCGCTAACCGGAATTGCACGCATTGAACCGTTCGAAAAAATATACCCTGTTGGTTCTGAGGTTAATGGTACAATTTTCAAATTGAATGTACGTGAAGGTGACCTTGTCAAAAAAGGACAAGTATTAATGGAATTGAACGATGACGCAGACTTAGCTCAAGTGGCGCAAAGCAACTCCAAAGTTGCTACACGCAACGAAAAAATTAAGGGTATACAAGCAAGAATAGCGGCGCTGTATGTAAAACTTGACATAGCAAAAACGAATGCAGACAGAGATAATGCATTAGCAAAAGCAGACGCCATCACACGCCAAAAAGCTTTTGATGCTGAAACGATAGTACGAAACCTGGAACAAGAAATCAAAATTGCACAAGCGGATTTACAAGAAGCAAAGGCAAGTTTAGGAGAGTTATCTGCCGATACCAATTTTTTCAACGAACTCGTAAAAAAGAAAAAAATAATCGCACCCGCAGATGGAATGTTACTCAGTATTGACGTTAAACCAGGCCAAACCATAGCGCCAGGAACTAAATTAGGCGATTTTGCTCCAGCTGGTGGATTAATAGCAATTACAGAAATAGATGAACTATTTGCTTTAAAAGTTCGTGTTGGAATGAAAGTTAAAATTTTGGCACAAGGAACCAAAGATGTATTAACAACTGGAACAGTAACGTATACTTCTCCGTTCTTATCAAGGAAATCAATATTCAGTGATAAAGCAGATAATTTAGAAGACCGCAGAGTACGTGAAATACGCATTGCTATTGATGACAAGTCGCGTGTATTGATTGGTTCACGCGTTGAGGCTGTAATTAAACTGTAAGTACCCGAATTATTTAAAAACTAACTAAGATGCATTTACTATTTACAGCATTAAAATTTATGCGTTTCGACAAACCGAAAAGTTTGGGAGCGTTATTTGGTGTTATTATTTCCATCTTTCTCGTAGGGCAACAAACTGGAATTTTCACTTTCTTAACGAATGCAATGTCCTACATGGTGCGCACCAACAACCAATACGTTTGGGTAACTGACAATAAAACTACCAATGTTAACGCCCTCACCCCCATAGATGTGCGCCTTGGGAATGAAATAGAGAGTATGCCCGGAGTCAAAAAAGCACATCCTCTAATTATTTGTGCAGGCGCAGCGAGATTTCCAAACGGAACTTCCGCAGGCATGAGTGTAGTTGGAATGAATATTCCAGAATTTCACGGATTAAATCGCGACTTTTTAAAAGAAGGAAATACAGCCGACTTAATTCCTACAGGTGCAGTTTCTACAGATTTTTTCGATAACAAAGCGCTGGGTGAACCAAAATTGGGGGACTATTTCGAAATAAATGGAAAACAAGTATATATCGCAGCCCTTACACGCGGGGCACGTGCCTTTGGTGGTGGATTATTCTCGTACACAACAATTGAACGCGCCCGTTACTTGGGAAATGTAAGTAAATTTAAGGCATCTGCTTTTCTTGTAGAAGTTGCTGATTCAAAAGATATGCCAACCGTTGTTAAATATATTAACGCAAACGTACCCGGTGTACGTGCTTGGATGCCCGATGATTTTGTAAGTGAAACGATCTTAACCGTATTAAGATCATCCGGAATAGCGATCTCTTTTGGTACGCTAATCGTTTTTGCAATACTATCAGGATTTATAATTATTGGATTAACCCTATACTCGGCGGCAATTGACCGGATAAAAGATTATGGTACGCTTAAAGCCATTGGTGCAACCAACTGGTACATTCGCAAACTAATTTTAATGCAAGCAATTATCTATGCATTAATTGGTTTTGCAATTGGCTATGCACTCATTGAAGGGTTTAGAAGTGGTATTGCAAATGCAGGAACTTTGTTCGAATTTTCAACACTTATGAAAGTAGGATTTTTCATAATCACCGCGGTAATAGCCATTTCCGGAACCCTATTCGCAATAAAAAGAATCACCAAACTTGAGCCCGCCTCAGTTTTCAGAACATAAGTATGAAAAAAATAACCGCAATATTATTGCTTGGAATGCCAAGCTTAATCCAAGCCCAGATAGCTAACTCCCCAGCAGCAACCTATACTATTGCTGAATTAGTCGGCATTGCCTTAACGCAAGACCCCTTGTATCAAAGTGCGACTATTAACGAAAGTCTACTTGATTTTAAGTACAAACAAAGCACTTTCAAAGCATTTCTTCCATCGATAGATTTTAACCTAGACGCACGCTATAATATTAGGCGACAAACGTTGGTGCTTCCTGGAAATGCCTTTGGCGGTTTACCTGGTAGTTTTAAGCGAATCGAACAAGGCACTCCTTGGAATTCAAGTCTTGCTTTCGATCTTAAGCAACCGTTATTTGATCCAACATCGTTAGCCAATCGTAAATTAATCTCAATACAGAAAACACAGTTTACGCCAGAATTAGAGGAAAGAAAGCAGTATTTGAACTATGAAATTGCTTTGCTTTATTATCAATATTCACTAATTCAATCCAAGCTTGAAAATCAAAAAATTCAAACTGAAAGTAGATTAGAAACGGTTAATGAAATT
>JAYSRU010000277.1:0-7143 GCA_043720875.1 Crocinitomicaceae bacterium | reverse complement strand
CCAAATGCGCCAGTTATGCTTCCTGCGGGTGAGGTACCCATTAGTATTTGGCGTTGGATGTTGTCTGTTTTGGTGTAGATCGGTGAGTTCCATAGTGTGCCGAAGATGTTAGCATTTCCAGCAAGACCAGTATTTAAATTCCCTCCTCGATACCAAGCTGCATTTGCTGTTGTGACAGCCTGTGGCGTCGTAACTGCCAATGGCGTTGTATACGGTGTAGCATTTTGTTGCGCTACAATATGTGTTACACTTATTAAAGCTAAACCAGTAATATACTGTTTTTTCATGTCTATTGTTGTTAACGAAAAATCGAAATAAAATTTTCTTCGAATTTATTTTTTTCTATGCACTCAAATCTATAAAAGTAGACCCCGTCAGGAGTTTTATCACCATCCCAATTAGGGTTTGTTTCATTCAAATTCGCGACAATATTGCCCCATCTGTTAAGTATAGTTATTTTCCAGTTTGGATAATTAATAACAAAAGGAACAAACAAATCATTACTTCCATCTTGGTTAGGTGTGAAAATATTAGGAATAGTTAATTCAGAAGGAACTAGTTCAAGTGTGAAATCATCTATAAAAAAATATCCTCCTCCGTAATGAACATTACCCCAAAAACTGGTATCACATGGATTTGCATATGTTACATTTGTTGAGTCTTGAAAGTTTCCGAAAATTATGAATTGTTCCCCTCCATTTGATTTAAACCTAATTTCACTATAATTCCAATTTGTAGTATCTCCTTCAAATAACGAAGTATCTGAAATTCCAATTGGTTGTAAATTTGATAGAAAATATATGGTTTGGTCATCCATTTTTTGTGTTGAAAGATAAACCCCAAATTGATTGGATAAGCAATCTGTTGATATTGGAGAATGATAAAAAGTTAATAAGTATTCTGAGTTGTTATTTAATGGAATTGCAAGTTTGTTTTGTATAAATTCTCTGTAAGACAACATTGCACCATCACTAATTTTAATTGCTGCCATGTTTTTACCAGTTCTTGGTTGTTGATAACCAAGTCCTGCAATTAGGGGTGGAGTGTTAGTCCCAATAATTGGGTTTTCGCACCACAAATCACTGCTACTAGCAATTGGACAACTCCAACCTGTGCAACCCGCCCATTCAAAAACATCAAACCCTATACCTGCTGGTTGCCCATAACAAGAATCAATTTCTTCAAAACTTGGATTTGTAATGAGGTTTTGTGCTTTTACCTTGATAGAAAAAGTTAGGAAAAATAAAATTTGAACAAAGTATTTCAATTATTTCGTATTTATTTTTTAAATATATTGCTTGATTTCGCCCAAGTTACCGCATTGGTTCTAAAACGTGTATGTTCTGTTTTTACTAAACGAAGATACAAAGGTTTTGGTTGGTTTCACATAGGCGGGTGATCATTAGGAGTACAATATAGCAATATATTTAATAAATACAACGTATCCGTTTTAAAACTAATCAGTTGTATTAAGGATTTTTGTTTTACTTTGTTAGAAGATAAAAATAGCACTCTTATTGCGTTTGGGTTACATGTTAAAACCCTGCGAATAAGCACCGGTCTTACACAAGTTGAGGTCAGTAGTGCCATGGGTAAAGACCAGCAAAGCTTACAGCGTGTTGAAAGCGGAAGAGTAAATCCTTCTTTATATTATTTATTTGAATTATCGGTTGCATTAAACGTAGACCTATCTATACTTACTGCTTTTAACTCAATAGCAAAGTAATTTTAACAATTTTCATAAGAATGCTTCTCTTTATAATCCTGGTAATCCTAAATTATCAGGATTTATTACTTTACGAGAAAGTAGTTCGCTTTACTTGAATTGTTTTCCTATTTTTGATATTCAACTTTAACGTCCCCTACTTATGAAATATGGAAATCTAGTTATTCTTATCTTAGCATTAATAGGCTGTTCATCTGAACCGGCAAAAATAGCTGACAAAGAAGTGGTCGAAGTTGTTTCAATAGAAACACAATTGAAAGAACTTACTGTAGCATGGAACGATCGATTAAATGTGAAAACATGTGATAGTTTGGAGCAAATGTATGACGATTCAGTGCTTGTATATGGTAAAATTGGTCGCAAGGATATGTTAGATTCAAAAAAACGTTTTTTTGCTAAACATGCGGACTTCACACAAACAATCTCAGGTGAAATTCTAATTGAAAAAAAATCGAATGAGTTGTATGTAGCAAATTTCAAAAAAACATCTGGTTTCAACGGTAAGACTTCAACCGTTGATGCTTACTTAACTTTTTCTAACAAGACGGGGAATTGGAAAATTAGTGTAGAAGGCGATAAGTTAACCGACGCTAACTTATTGAAAGAAGCGAAAAAGACAAGCTCAGAGGTGACTTGTATGGATGTAGTGGAAGAAATAATTACAACTTGTCCTTCTTATCTAAAAATGACAAAAGGTTTGGCCCAACAAGTAGAAGACAATGGGGGGGTTGGCTTTGGACATATTTTTGAAGGTAGTCCAAACGGAGAGAAGGGCGATGATTGTCCGTATACTGAAATGTATGAATTCAATTTACACGAATATTATGCAACCCATAGCCCAACATTGGCGCGCTATTCATTTAATCCGAACACAAAAGAATTGTTTGAATACAATCCGATTGATGATCAGCTATTTGCCATACCTTTTAATAAAAAATTGATAGAAAAATTTGATAAGGCCTGTAAGTAGCTTACTTTTTCGTGATTTTAGTAATCACTAAAACAATTAAAAGAACCCAAGGAGTTCCGTGAAGCACAACATCAAACCAATCCATTCCCTTCATGCCTTTCGCGCCTCCTGCTATCCATTTTAATTTACCCCAAATATGTGGTTCCGGAAAGAATGGAGCGAGTCCAAGTGTGAGGGATAGAATTAGTGCGTTGGGAATTGTTACGAGTTGTTTCATTTTTTGAAAGGATAAATTTCTTGTTTAATAAATGATTGTGGAAATTTTTCGACATCGTCAAATCCTAGTGGTGTATGCGCCTCGTCGTTGGGGATGTAGGCAGTTTTAAACAAATAATCCCAAATACTCAAGCTAATTCCAAAATTCACTCCGGTTGTACGATCATTTGGAAGTTCTTTCGCGTGATGCCAAAGGTGCATGACTGGATTATTCAAAACATATTTTAAAGGACCGTAAGTAATACGAATATTCGAATGGTTTAGGTGTCCGATTGCAACAGCAATAATATGAAGCAAGAAGAAATCGGTAATTCCAAAACCCAACATGGCAAGTGGAATATATTGTAATGTCTTGTAAAAGAATGCTTCAAACCAATGATACCTCAAATGCGCGGCAAATCCCATTTGTTCAACTGAATGATGCACTTTATGAAATTCCCATAAAAATTTACTTTTATGTAAAAGACGGTGGATGTTCCATTGAATAAAATCAGCAATAACGAACATCAATAAAAACTGACTCCAAACTGGCCATGTCTTGATATTGAGCGCTACAATATTGTTGATTCCAAAAAGCGCTAAAAATTGATTAAAAAACTCAGCTGCAACATTAGAAATAGCTGCAAATCCAATTAACGAAAATAGAAAGAAATTAAAAAACATATAGAACCCATCTAGCCAAAAATCTTTTCTGATAATCGCCTGGTCTTTTCTCCAAGGAAAAACTATTTCTAATAACCAAACGAGTATTGAAAGACCCAACAACCAGTAGAAGTAATTATGCCAAGATGGAACTAAAATCTCGTGCTTCAGGTAGTTAAAATATCCCAAATACGATTTTTGAATAATAGCAATTATATGGTCCATAATTTAATTATAAATTTTCACTCCTTTTGTTAACCATTTTCCCCAAGTTGCATCAAAGGCGTGCACGTTTTCTGTCACTTTTCCTTTCGCATTCACAACAGTATTTCCTTGGTTTTTCCATTCAAAAATACCTCCAACTAAATTCGAAACATCTTGAAAACCTGCGTTTTTAAGTTGTTCAGCAATTTTCTCACTACGATAACCAATCGAACAGTAAACTATTATTTTTTGTGTCTTCTTGATTGATTTTAGGCGCTTAAAATTGAAGTCATCATAGCCACACCAAATTGCTTTGGAAATATGACTAACAGTAAATTCTGATTTTTCTCTTGCGTCAATAAAAATGGCTTGTGTTTCAAGTTTAGCTTGGCTCACACTTAACTCTGTAACGTTGTGCATCAAAAGTGTTTTCAACCGAGCATCGAAATCTTTATTTAAAGTGAATTGCCCAATTATAAAAACAGGACTAATGATAAAAAGAAGAAAAAATATTTTTTTCATAAACCAAAGTTAAGGTATGTTTCTGGTTGAGAAAGTGACTTTTGTTACTTATTAATATTTTTTGTGCTTTCTACGAAAAGCAGACATCATGAAAAGTGGATGTTAGCATTTTGAATGGTACTTATTTCAGGTCCTTTCCGCTTGTCAAAACCATTTCTTTCATTTCCTGCATGTAGTCTAAAAGACGGTTTTGTAATTCTTGATTTTCTACACTAACAATTTTAGCGGCTAATATTCCTGCATTTTTTGCGCCGTTTAGCGCAACTGTTGCAACAGGAATTCCGCCTGGCATTTGTAGGATGGATAAAATAGAATCCCAACCGTCGATTGAATTACTGCTTTTAATAGGAACGCCAATTACGGGTAATGGGGTGAGGGATGCAGTCATTCCCGGCAAATGGGCCGCTCCTCCAGCTCCTGCAATAATAACTTTAATTCCTCTAGTGTGTGCGTTTTTAGCATATTCGAACATGAGTTCTGGTGTGCGATGTGCGGATACTACATTGATCTCATAAGGAACGCCAATTTTATCCAAGAACTCGCAAGCTTCGCGCATTATTGGTAAATCACTTTTACTCCCCATGATAATTCCTACTTTTGCCATACTTCAGTTTTATGCTATACGTTGTAAAAATAAGAACAATTTTTAGCCTATTGCCTTTTTTAAGCCAATAATGGTAATATCGTCAGTTTGAGTTCGACTACCTTTCCAAATTTCAAGCTCATCCAACAGTAATTCACCTTGAATTCTAAGATCTTGATGACTGTTATTTTCAATGAAACTAATTAGTTTCTTAGTGCTGTATTTCTTGTCTCTGTCACCCCCAAACTGATCTTGAAATCCGTCGGTAAACATATATACAATCGTGTCATTGTCATATTCAATGACTTGCGTAGCAAAGTTTTTAGATTCCAAGTGATTGTCTCCTATGTGTTTTTGATCACCTTTTACAATTGTGAATTTGGATTGTTGTGCAATCATAATTTTACCACCTGCTGAAGCGAAAGACAATTTGCCTTTTTCGAAAACACATACACTTGTTTCCATTCCATCATTTAATTTATGTTTACCATCTCGCGGTAACACTTCATCAAGATCACGATCCAAAGCATCCAAAATTTTACCTGGATCAAACACCTTGTTTACTTTTACAATTGTATTTAATAAGTTTACACCTAGCATCGTCATAAATGCACCTGGAACACCATGACCGGTGCAATCAGAGCAAATAATTATCGTTTTCCCATCAATTTCTTCTATCCAATGAAAGTCACCAGAAACAATATCTTTCGCTTTAGACAAAACAAAGAAATCAGTAAAGGCATGCTTCATTTCAACAGTTCTTGGTAATAAATTACGTTGTATACGTGAGGCATAATTTATGGAGTCGGTTATGCTTGTATTTTGTTCATTAATCAGGAATTCTCTTTCGCGTTGTTCAGTAATATCTCTACCGACAATCAAATAACCAGTAATAAAACTTTTATTTCCAGGCCTAAACAAGGTGGTAATGTTTTGTCCAATCCAAATTGTTTTTCTGGATTTAGTAACAATGGGATACTCAATGTAACTGTGTTCTTTCCTTTGTTTAAAGTGTTCAGAATAAAAGCGACTTACAGTTACCCTAAAGTCGGGATGTGTAAAATCAGTAGAATCTTTACCAACTAATTCTTCTTTGCTGTAACCCAAAACGTCAACGCATTTTTGATTCATAAACGTAAAAAGTCCGTTTACATCGCATTGGTATATTAAATCTCCAGCACTTTCTATTAGGGTTTCGAAGGTTGTTTCAATTTCAAATTTTTCTGTGAAATCGTTACCTAATATGACATGGGTGTTTTCATTAAACTCTTTGCAAGTCCATTCCCACCATCTAATTTGCCCAAACTCGTTAACAATAGGTGTTTTAAAGGTCAATCCATTACGAAATTCTTGAATCAAATTAATTGGAATGTAATTGGTCAGAGCAGCTGTGTATTTGTTCAGCTCGCCAATTTCTAGACCAATAATTTTACTGCCGAGCGCATTAAGGTTGTGATACGTATTTTCGCTAACAAAATGAATAATCCCTTTCTTATCAAATGAAATTACCATCGTGTTTCCTTTGTTAATAACACCAGAAGTAAATGAAAATTGAGTAGTGTAGTTTGAGCGAACCATGGCTGAAAAAACAAAAACACCTCCTAGTGCAAACATGCATAGTAAGAAAAGGAATTTATTATAAAGCACATCGTTTTCAACAAGAATGATAATTAAGACAGAAATTATCAATAACAAACTAGATATAATTAATACTTCTCGTGGTTTATCAAATATTAAGTGGATAAACATGGTGGAAACGGCGATACAAATGATGTAAAATGGTTCTAAATTACTTACATATATCATATAAAATAAGAGAAGAAGTATACCAATGAACGAGGCTCTAAGCGTTACTTTTTTTGAACGATTCGTCTCAAATATGTATATTAAAATTCCACCAATAACTGAAATGATTCCAATAATTAAAGCAATGATTGGGTAGAATAGAATGGATGAATCAATGTAATTTACGACATAACAAGTAATCGATAAGAACGATCCAGAAATTCCAAGCATTAGATCACTCCTTTTGAATATTATGTCTTCCGCTCCTTCATTAAAAACCGCGAGTACGTTTTCGTTTCTTTTATAATTAATAAAATAAAAATTAAGAAATATGACAGAAAAAATGGCAAATAGGATAAACCAGCTAGTCTTCCAAAATGGAACACTTACTTGAAATTTATGAATAACGCTTTGGCTGAATTTCTTGCCATCATAGCTAGCTTGAACCTCAAGTATATATTCTCCGCCAGATAAGGAACCGAAAAACACTTCCGT
>JAYSRU010000276.1:0-2539 GCA_043720875.1 Crocinitomicaceae bacterium | reverse complement strand
TTGTTTGACAATATATGATTCCTGTTTTATTGTCAAATTTCTTACACATATTTAGAATTGCATTCAGTTTGTTTTCAATATGATAGACCTCGTAACTTAAATTACTTCTTTCAAATGATTTTTCGAATATTGAAGGATTTTTCATTTGTAATTGTGTTACAATATCCTTTTTTGTTTCGGGTGTTGCAGTAGCTGTAACAGCCATAACTGGAACACTAGGTTGATGTTGTCGCAATTCAACGATTTTTCTATAAGATGGCCTAAAGTCATGTCCCCATTCAGATATACAATGTGCTTCATCAATGACAATTAATGATAGTTTAAATTGCTTGAATCGCTCTATAAATAAGGGAGACTGCAAGCGTTCTGGCGACGTGTATAAAAAATCCAATCCACCAAAACGGGCGTTATCAAGCGTTATATCTATATCGCGGTAACTCATTCCACTTGTAATAGCCTTTGCGCGAAGTCCTCTTTTGTTTAAATTGTTTACTTGATCTTGCATCAAAGCAATTAGCGGTGATATTACTAGACACAGTCCTTCACGAGCAATTCCAGGCACTTGAAAACAAATTGATTTCCCTCCACCAGTTGGAAGTAATGCAAATACATCCATCCCATTTATTGCGGCGTCAACAATTTCTTCTTGAAGAGGTCTGAATTTGTCAAAATCCCAATATTGCTTGAGTATGTTACAGCTGCTTTTCATTAATTCAGTAAAAATTCAAATGTATAAATAAATTAGAGTATGATTTGTTTCTTTCTGTTTTTTACTGTGTTTTATTGTATATTCGCATTTCTAAAACAAGAGTATGAGCAGTCAAACAATGAATATTAAAGTTACACGAACAACAGAACCACGAGTTGAAACTGTTGATTGGGTGAATTTACCATTTGGAAAAGTATTTTCAGATCACATGTTGGTTATGGAGTTTGAGGATGGAGAGTGGAAACAGCCTGAAATAGTGCCTTTTGGTGATTTAAATTTGCATCCTGCAACTTCTGCTTTACATTACGGGCAATCGATTTTTGAAGGAATGAAAGCTAATAAAATGCAAAATGGTGACATTTCAATATTCAGACCTGATATGAATGCACATCGTTTTGCTGAATCATGTGTAAGAATGTGTATGCCAGTTGTACCTGAAGCATTGTTTTTAGAATGTGTACGTCAGCTTGTTGAAGTAGATAAGGACTGGATACCAAATGACCCTGAATATTCATTATATATACGTCCATTCATTTTTGGAACAGATCCTTTCCTTGGAATTAAAGCATCTGATAATTATAAATTCGTTGTATTTACTTGCCCTGTTGGGGTATATTATACTGAGCCTATCAATGTGAAAATTGAGGAACATTATACACGTGCTAGCACTGGTGGTGTGGGTAGAGCTAAAACTGCCGGAAATTACGCTGCATCACTTTATCCAATGACAATTGGTAGATCGCAAGGTTTTCACCAATTGTTGTGGACAGATGGTAAGACACATGAATATATTGAGGAATCAGGCACTATGAATGTAATGTTCATTATTAATGATGTTTTAATTACACCTTCTGAAGATGATGATACAATATTACGTGGGGTAACCAAACGTAGCGTTGTAGAAATCGCTCACAAGTGGGGAATGAAAGTTGAAGAAAGAAAAATCACCGTAAAAGAGATTGTAGAAGCAATAAAAGCTGGTACATTACAAGATGCTTTTGGTGCTGGAACTGCGGCAACGATTGCTCCAATTGTGAAAATTGGATATAGAGACGAAGTACTTGAATTACCTGCATTAGAGACAAGAGATTTCTCAATAAAAGTGTTCAAGTATATGAACGACCTTAAGCACGGTACAATTGCTGATGATTTCGGTTGGAATTTTATAGTTTAATTTTCTTGAATTTTTATGGAATTTTCTAAAAAGAGCATCTTTATTAGAAATCTACAACCATGAAATTACTTACCTGGTTCTTATTATTGACCTGTAACATTGCTATAGGTCAAAATAATGCATTCAAAGTTATTTGTGTTGATGAGCAAAATAAGCCATTAACGTCGATTAAATTGGTTTGTGAAAATTGCACGGCTCAGAAAAATGCCAATGAATTTATTGTAACACCCAGAGACAGTGCTGTGACGATCACAGGTTCTGGGAAAAATTTGGAAACGATCACAAAGCATATCCTGGTGAATCGTTATTTCACGGATGATCTAAGGCAAATCACTTTAGTTTTTGAGTTAAAGTTCAAGGAGATTGAGGTTGTAATTGAGCGCAATAAGCCTACAATTATTTACGCAAGTAAAGAAGAAAGTGTCTCTGATTTTGAATTTGATGAGAATGGGAGTTTACTATTGGTTACTTATCCAAAAACTGAGAAAAAATCTAGGGAATTAAAAGTCATGGAAAATGATTCCATACAATTTGTGAAGCAACTAGATGTGTCTATTGAAGAGCTCGTTAAAGATTATCGCGGAAATATAAATATCCTTACTTCCGATAATGTGCTAAGAGTAAGCATAGATTCTAATGATTTGAAATTGTATCAA
>JAYSRU010000275.1:0-2547 GCA_043720875.1 Crocinitomicaceae bacterium | reverse complement strand
GGGGCGTTTTCTACACGTTTATTCTCAATCGATTTTGTGGGGTCATTTGCAATGGTTGGATTATCCCACTTCACATATTTCGCATCGATAAATGAGTTACTTGCATACAAACTGAATTCGCCAAATCGTTCGTTTTGAGTAAATAGTTTTACTAAATTGAGTTCAATATATGATTCAACACCCATGCTTACTGATGTTCCAATATTCGTTTTAAAAGGTGCTCCGTTTTGCGTAATTGTTCCAACACGATTATCGTAATGTAAATAAAATGCACCAACGTCAAAACTTAGATAGTTTTTAACCCTTCCTCTGTATCCAAAATCGGCATTAAAACCGCTCGCATCTTTCAGGTTAGGATCAATGATTTCAGTTGTTGCAGAAGGAGTGAGTTCAGAAAATGTAACAGGGCGATACGCTAAAGAATAGTTTCCATATAAGTTAGTTTTTTCACTCACTTTAAATTCACTTCCTAAGCCGTAAAGTAAAATTTGACGTTCTCTTTGATCCGGAACTAGCACGCCAGTTGCAGTAGTATTGATATAACCTTCACTGGTGTTTTTAATGTATTCGAAACGAATGCCAGGCACTACTTTAACACGTTTCCCCAATTGGAAAACATTTTCTAAAAAGACCGCATAGTTAATGGTTACATAATCAAACGCCTTTCCAAATGTTGGAGTGGTAAGCGACAAGTCAAAATCAGATCCTGTTGTGCCTACCCCTTGTTGATTTCTTTTTGTGTTACCTGAATATGCACGCAAGCCACCTGCAAGTATATTTCGTTTGCCTAGAAAAGCGTAGTTGTAGGATACGCGTGCTTCCGTGCCATAATTTTTGTAATTATCCATATCCACTTGGCGCGCATTGTATTGCAGTGTTAGTGCATTGATACTGTCTTTTGTGGTGATAGATTTCGTGAACCCAACGCTATTTCTTTCGGCAATGGTTACAAATGATTTAAGTTGAAAATTGACAGCGTTTGAAATTTGATAATTGAAGATAAATGTTGCAACGTTAAATGGGGCGCTAAACCAGTTTCGTTCGCGAGAAGATTGACGTGAATTTTGAGTAAATTGTTCATCGGTTAATCCACCGGATTGTTGACTTTTGTAATCCATTTTACTATACTCAGCCGAAATATTAATTTTCTTAGTTAACTGATAATGCGCAGAAAGATATCCCGTGTAAATAGAGTAGAGGCTGTTTTCTCTCCATCCATCTGCTGCACGATGATGTAAAAATCCGTAGTAGGAGAATTTTTTAATGGTACCACCCAGTGCATTAAATGTATTAAACAATCCATACGAACCAACAGTTTGTTGTGATTCGAAAGAAATGGCTTTCGACGGATTTCCTTTTTTGATTTGGTAGTTAATCAATCCACCAAACTGCGGACCGAATTGCAACGATGCCGCCCCACGAATGACTTCAATTTTATCTAAAGCCTCCATAGGTGGTGTATAATACGTTTCTGGATATCCGAAAACTTCAGAGTTTATTTCATATCCATTTTGGCGTACATTAAATTCCCACGATCTGTTCGGACTCAATCCACGCGCTGCAATTCCAGCTTGAATACCCGTTCCATCATTTTCCCAGATACTTAATCCGGGCACTTTTGCAAAAACTTGACGTGTATTGTTGGTACTTACATCTGCATTCATTTTATCAACCTGAATCACCTCAGTTTTCTTTCCTGCATAGATTACATTATCCTTAACATCTGGCATGCGCTCGATGCCACCAATAGCCTGTTCGGTTGTGATGATGATTAACGGCAAATTAATAACTTTTGTAGTGTCTTTTACTTGTGCAAATGTGCTTGTAACGACCGCTGTTTGTAAAATTGCGATACCTAAAATAATATTTTTCATGCGTATTTTGTTTCGATTTATGCGTTTTGTTTGAAAGCACAAAGAAACTGAGCACATGAAGAAGGCACAATACCTTAATAATGGTATATTAAGAATCGTTCTAAATAGTAAATTTATTTTATATTCAAGTCTTGTTAGCTTGGGGAAGATGCGAAGAAAACAGATAACAATAGGTGAACACTATTTTTATATGTAGATAGCGGCAGTCTGTGAAAAAACTCCTGTTAACAAGTTCCCGAATATACTAAGCAAAGACTTCGAAATCTTCTGAAAATCGCCATATCAAACCATCGCATAAAAAATATCGATGCCCAAAACGTAACATTTGACTACAAAGATTACCGATCTGCTGGTTCAAAAAGACAACTGAAGTTGACCCATGCTGAGTTTATTCGCCGATTTGCTCAGCATATTCTAATCAAGCGCTTTGTAAAAATAAGACATTAGGGGTTTTGAGTAGTACTTGGAAAAGGAAAAAACTCAAAGTTTTACAGCAAAAATTAGGAATACAAAGCGCTGAACATAGCGTTAAAAAACCATATTCGCCAAAATGCAAATGTTGCAAAACAGGAAATTTACAGCGCAATGCGGTATTTGATAAACGGGGGCCACCAGCATTGTATTTGGGCGCTCGCCAAAACATTGTTTCCTCAAAAATATAGTTGTTTGGGTA
>JAYSRU010000274.1:0-21954 GCA_043720875.1 Crocinitomicaceae bacterium | reverse complement strand
GTGCCTTTTTATCAAACAACTCAACCAACGTCGGGAGTAACCTAGGCTTGACATTCGCTACTGTTGTTTTTGCGGATGCGATTTTCGCCCCAGTTGCTGATTTTTGTTTTGGAGACACCACAAGTTTTACAAATTCATCTGTTAATTCTATTGGTACTCAAGCAAATTTAAGTTTTGAATGGGACTATAATGAAACAACCTATATAGGGGATACCTTGTTATACCGTTTTACGGTTCCGGGAACACGAAATGTAGAGTTATTCGTAACTGATTTAATTCACTTTTGCACAGATTCATTGACGGTTGCAGTAAATATTCGTAATCCAATAGTTGGACTAGTAAAATCAGATGCAGACAATGCAATTTGTCAAGGTACACAAGTTGATTTTGCTGGATTATATCCTTCTTTAGGGAAAAGTTATAGATTCATATTAAATCTAGGAACTGTTCAAGGGTATTCTTTAGATTCAACCTACAGCAATAATGCGTTGGTTAATGGTGATAAAATTGGCGTTATATGTTTAGATAATGGTTGTTTCAGCGATACTGTTTTTGCAGGTCCATTTGTTGTTACTCCAAAACCTACAACTGTATTAACCTCTAATGATGCAGATCAAATAATATGTGCCGGTACAAATGTTATTTTCACTTCTTCTGGAGCGAACACATACCGTTATTTTATTAATAACATTGCGGTTACAGCAAATTCATCAAATCCAAACTACAGTACATCCACACTTGTTAATGGAGATATTGTAATGGCGTTGGGTGATAGTACTGTGTCAACATGTAAAGATACCTCTAACTTCATGCCTTTTGTTGTAAATCCACTACCAGCTACAACATTATCAGCATCAATTCCTTCGGGTATCATTTGTGCGGGTACAAGTGTGACTTTTACAGGAGCTGGAGCGGTAACGTATGAATTCAGAGTAAATGGAGTTTCTCAAGGAGCTCCATCTGCTACTACAACGTTTACTTCCTCTACGCTGACATCAGGTCAAGTTGTATCCGTAACCGGGTTTTCTGCCTTGGGTTGTCAACGAAATGCTTTAACTACTTTTGTTTACACCGTTAATCCTTTACCAAATACTACGATGACAGGAAGTGATGTGGATTCAATTATTTGTTCTGGTACTTCGGTAAACTTCATAGCGAATGGAGGATCATTGTATCAATATTTTATCAATAGCGTTTCTCAAGGAGCGGCTTCAGGGGTAAATACTTTCAGTTCTTCTACTTTCAATAATAATGACACGATAACTGTTGTAGCTTCTTTTAGTGGATGTATAAGAGAATCTGGGCAATACATCATCCGTGTTTTAGCATCACCTGTCACAACATTAGTTTCAAATGATCTGAATGATACTATTTGCACCACCCAAAGTATAACTTACACAGCGGCTGGCGCAACGAATTATCAATTCTTCATTGGTGCTACATCTCAAGGTGCATCTTCTCCAACTGCTACATTAACTTCTACTACGCTAACGAATGCACAAGTGATCACGGTAATCGGTGAATCAAACGGATGTTTTGTGTCTGCAACAAAAGTAATAGGTGTGCAACCAATTCCTAACGTTAATTTATTTAGTTCTGATCCTGACAACACGTTATGTGCAGGTTCACCTGTAACTTTAACTGGAACAAATTCAGTGTTGTATACATTGTTTGTAAATGGTTCACAGTTAGGCTTGGCACAAGCATCGCCTACGTTTACACCTGTTTTGGTCGCTCCGTCAAATTCTCTTTATGTGCTTGGTGTTTCATCAAATGGTTGTTCAAGTCAAAGTGCTCCGTTTACTATTGTTGTTAACCCAATACCAGTTCCGGTACTTACAAGTTCAGATGCAGATAATATTATTTGTGCTAACACAAACGTCACGTTTACAGGATCAGGTGCAACAAACTATCAATTTTTTGTAAACGGCATAAGTCAAACAGGAAATTCGCCTGTTGCAACCTTTAATAAATCAGATTTATCCACAGGGCAAATTGTTACCGTTGTTGGAACAAGTTTAGGTTGTGTTGGAACATCAAATATGATATCTACAATTGTTAATGCAAATCCAATAACGAATTTAACATCAAGTGATGTTGACAATACATTCTGCATAGGAGATGTCGTAAATTTCAATGCTATCGGAGCAGCAACTTATCAGTTCTTTGTGAATGGTGTAAGTCAAGGTGCTCCTTCAGCTGTTTCAACTATTAATGCTAGTGCTTTTGTTGTTGGAACTTACCCGGTACAAGTTATTGGAACAACTTTAGGTTGTTCTTCAAATATGACCTTAGCAACCACGGTTAATGTTATTCCTGCGATTACAATGACGAGTTCAGATGCCGACAATGCAATTTGTGTTGGAGACATTGTAACGTTTACAGGAAACGGTGGATCAAATTATCAATTAATATTAAATGGTATTCCTCAAGGCTTACTATCTGCTTTCAATACGTATAACCTTTCTACTCTTGCAACAGGAAACACGGTACAACTTTTAGGTAGCTCAACTGCAGGGTGTCAAGCAAATAGTTCAATTATTACTTTTACAGTAAATCCAATTCCAGTTGTTGCAATGCTTTCAAGTGATGCGAATAATTCAATTTGTAATGGCGATGCCGTTACCTTTACTGGATCAGGTGCTTCTTTGTATGAATTCTTTTTGAATGGTGCCAGTCAAGGTGCTCCTTCAGCTACAACGACATTTACATCTTCTTCTTTATTACCTAATGCTGTTGTTTATGTAAAGGGAACATCATTAGGTTGTTTAGCTTCTAGTTCTACAATTACAACAGCGGTATTCATGCAACCTTTAGTAACCTTAACAAACCTGAGTGATGCGCAAACATGTGTCGGTGAAGGTGTCAATTTGTTGGCTTCTGGAGCTGTGCAATATCAATATAGTGTTAATGGTGTTCCAGTGGGTGTATTTGGTGCTTTAGCTTCGTATACTTCACCGGTTTCAAATGGCGATGTGGTTACTGTGGCAGGAATGACCAATGGTTGTGTATCTACGGCAGCTCAATCTGTTACTTATACTGTTTTGACAACTCCAATCATAACTGTAACAAGTTCGGATGCGGATAACAATATATGTATAGATGAATTAGTTGTATTTACAACTGCTGGAGCTGGAACTTATATTTATACTGTCGCAGGTGTACAGACTGCTAATAATGCTACCGGTTTATTTCAATCAACTGACATTCTTAACACTGACGTTGTTTCGGTAACTGGTTATAATGGTGATTGTCCTTCATTACCGCAAACCTTTACCTTTGTTGTAAACTCTATTAACCTTGCAATGTCTGTGGTTCCTTCTACTTTGGTGTGTGACGGTACTGCTGTTGCGTTCATCGCTTCAGGTGCAAATGAATATCAATTTGTGATCAACAATACAAACCAAGGAGCAAGCTCTCCTGCAACTACATTTACTACTTCAGCATTTAATGATTTAGATAGTGTATTTGTAATCGGATATTCATTATTGACGGGTTGTTACCAAACATTAGATTATGCTTTGGTCATGTCGGTAAAACCATTACCAGTTATCACTGCTGATGGCCCTTTAGCGTTTTGTGATGGTGATTCAGTTACCTTAACCAGCAATTATTCTTATGGCAACCAGTGGTTCTTAAATGGAGTTGCTATCCTTGGAGCAACTGAAACAAGTTATGTAGCAGTAGTAGCAGGTAATTATACGTTACAAAATACAGCAGGAGGTTCTAGTGAACTTTGGTCGGTTGGTTACAATGCGAACGGGATGTTTGGAGATAACACAAACTCGAACAATCCATTAATACAAGAAGCGAATGGTTTAACAACAGTTAAGCAAATGAGTTCTGGTTCTGGATTTATGGCAGCTGTTTTAAATTCAGGCGCTGTTTATACTTGGGGTTCTAATAGTTCTGGTCAATTAGGAGATGGTACTTTTACCAATTCAAATGTACCTACATTAGTTGCAGGGGTTGCCAATGTGAAAACGATTGCAACCACAAAAGAAAGTGTACTTGCAGTAACAAACACAGGTACTACATTTGTTTGGGGTAATAACTCATATGGTCAATTGTCAACAGGAAATACGAGTATCGTTAACTTTCCAATGAATAATGCAACATTAACAAATGTTGATACAGCAGTTGGTGGAGCTGATCACTTTGTGATTTTGAAAAATGATGGGACGGTTTGGACAGTGGGTAACAATATTCTTGGGCAACTAGGAAATGGAACATTAATCGGTTCTTACAACGCAACACAAGTTGCTGGTTTAGCAAACATTGTGAGCATTGGAAGTGGTTACAATCATTCATTTGCAATTAATAACCTTGGAGATTTATATGTTTGGGGTAATAATGCAAATGGCCAGCTTGGTCTTGGAAATACAACGGCAGCACTTGCTCCTGTCTTGCATTCAGTTAAAAATGTTAGGAGTGCAGACGGAGGTGCAGAACACTCGGTTATCGTAAAAACAAATAACCGTGTATTAACTGCTGGAGCAAATCAATATGGCCAATTAGGTCAAGGTACTTTAATTGCCAACAGTACATTTACAGAAGTGAATCAAACCGGTGTATCTAAGGTTTCAGCAGGTGAAAACAGTGTTCTTTTGTTAGCAATTGATAGACAAGTTTACGCAGCAGGTTTGAACCATGAGCAACAGTTATTAAATTCTGCATTGATCAATGTTCCAAACTTTACATTGATTGATCAGGTGAATGGCGTGACTCAAATTGAGGCAGGTGAACGTTCGTCACACTTCATTTTTGGAGCGTCAACTTCATGTGTATCGATTATAGATGCGGTAACGGTGTTTACGGTAACAGTTCCTGTGATTTCAGTTACTGGTTCATTGTTTACCTGTACACCGGCAACAACTTACCAGTGGTATCTTGATGGAACCTTAATTCCTGGAGCTACAAATCAAACCTACCTTTCAATTGGTTCGGGAGATTACTATGTTGTAGTAACAAATGCTAATGGTTGTATTTCTCAATCGGCAACATTGAGCTTCATCTTTGTTGGATTGAATGAGATACATACTTCAGTAGTTGCATTGTATCCGAATCCATCAAATGGGATCTTTACTATCGAGCTTAGTGAAAATGCAACGGAAGGTATTGTGAGCATTGAAGATATGGCAGGACGACTTATCAACGAGTTTAAGTACACGAATACGGGTAAGATTGAGTTTGATCTAACAGGTGAACAAACTGGAGCTTACATGATCACATTAAGAGCAAATGACGGAAGCGTTTACAGAACGAAAGTTTCGTTGACCCGATAATTAAACAATCGCTTAACTCAATTGGGTTAATCGAATATAATAAAAATCAAAAGCCGTTTCATTTCTTGAAACGGCTTTTTTGTTGACTCGTATTTATTTTATTGAATTTCGAAAGCGTTTATTTACCAGTTTCTTGATACCATTTCTTGATAATAGCTTCAACTGGTTTGTTTTGTGGAGTATAATCTGTGTTGTTCTTTCCACCTGAAGAGTGATGTTTAGGATACCATTTCCAGAAAAAAGACCCTTTAAACCACTCGATTGAATTGAAAACTTCAAAGAATGCTAAAGTCGCGTTGCTTTGAGCACTTAAATTGACTTTTTTCGATGCTGGATTCCAAGGTTCATGCGCACATTTGTCAACACTTTTATACCCGATTTCCGTGAATAACACATCTTTACCTTGGTTTTTTCTATAGCTGTCAATCTCTTGTTGTGCTTTCGTCCAACTGTCTTTTAACTCAGCTAGAGTTGGATTACTTGCGCTAGATAATGGAAAGTAGGCATCAATTCCGATGTAATCTAACTTGTTCCAAAAATGAACCTGTTGATACTCATTCCAATTAGCTGCATACACCAACTTCCCGGTATAAAATGTTTTTATACTGTCGATCACTGTAACGAAAAAATCAGGACGTTTTTCCACAACTTGCTTTAATTCAGTACCAATGCAAAACATTTCAATGTTCAATGAATCGGATAAATGTGCAAAATGCATAATGAATTTCATATAATTCTTTTCCCAGGTTTTCCAATCGGTGTCATTTGTTAATGAGAATTCTCCGGTATACGTTCCACTCATCCAAATTTGAGGCTTCATCATGGTCTTTATACCTTTTGCCTGAGTTAATAAGGTAGTTTTGATTATTCCAGCATCCGATTCTCCCCACCATTGATGCGGATGGTTAAATGTGACTTGGGTTGAATTAAGCTCCCCAAATGCAAAGGGCATCTGAGAAATCCAATTACAATTTATATGCGCTAACGGAATAATATGACTTTCATCTACAACATGATTCATTCCTACGAAACTCATTCCTTTCATCTCGAACTTTGAATCTACGGTATCTGTAGTTTGAAGCGAAGAACTTTTTTCTGTAATCCCCATGTTTTTACAACTGGAAAATACTAAAATGGACAAAACTAAGAAGTTGTATTTCATGCTTTTACAGGTGTTTAAGTAGAAGGTTATTCAATCATAATTGAAAGCAATACTCGTAATTCTCTTGGTAACGGTTTGATCAATTGTCTCTGTGCGTAAGAGTTTTTGTGCTTTTACATCGTTCAAAACTTCGTCCAGTTGTTTGATTTTGGCAGCCGGTATGAACTGTTTTTCACATGCGTCGAGGATGAAGTTAGTATCTAGTTGACAGATTTTTTCTGCAAGTATTGCGGCAAGTTCTATTCTGTTGGCAAGGCGATGGGTGTTGGTGTTAAAATGAGATTCGTTCGGAAGCTCATTCAACGCTAATAGTGTACAAAGTTTAGCGAAATGAATATCTGAACCAATTGCAAAAGTGATCAAATCGCCAGAAATAGTTTTAAATATTTCCCCATAAGGGGCAATGTTGGGATGAAGTGAGCCTTGTCGCTTAGGAACTTGGTTCGTCATAAGATAATTGCTTGCTTGATTGGCTAAGGAAGCGAGAGCAGCGCTATAAAGCGAAACCTCAATTGTCGCTCCTTTTTGTGATAATTGTCGCTGATAAAGCGCTAAAAGCAATCCTTCTTTTAAGTGATGTGCAGCAAGTATGTCGATTACAGCAACAGGCATTTTTACCGGTCCACTTTCGGCAGTTCCGTTCATAGCCATAAAGCCAGTTTCTGCCTGTAATACCAAATCGTAAGCAACTCTGTCGGATGATGAACCAAATCCAGTGATTTTACCGTGAATAAGTTGTGGGTTTACGCTGCGTAGCTGTTCGTCTGAACATTGAAACTTTTCGGCATCCCCTTTTTTGAAATTAGTCAAAAGTATATCCGATTTGGAAATCAATGTATAAAATGCTAAACGGTCTTCCGCGTTGGTGAGATCTAGTTTTTGATAAGATTTTAGATAGTTTACACTCGAAAAATAGGCTGAAACTGAATCTTCTGGTTCAACTTGTAGTTTCCAATCACGGGTTACGTCGCCATGTTTCGGATGCTCTATCTTTATTACGGCAGCTCCCAATTCTGCAAAAAAAGTTCCTACAGATGGTCCTGCTAAAACGGTCGACGCATCAATTACTGTTAAGTTTTTTAATAAGTCAAGTTGCATATCAAGTCAGTTAAGTAGGAGTGATGAAGTTACCTAAACAAGGATTATTTCAAACCAAAATGTTTTTCTGCTTCCAAAGCAATATGTCCTCCAATGGCTAATGCAGCGGTTGCAGCAGGTGATGGCGCGTTTAATACGTGTATAGAATTCCCCAAGTATTCGATTCTGAAATCATCACGCGTGTCGCCATCAGTTCCAAGTAATAGTGCTCGAACACCTGCTCTTCCTGGCTTTATGTCTTCCATGGTTAAGTCAGGAATTAAAGTTTGAAGTGTGCGTAAAAATAATTTTTTTGAAAATGCGCGACGGTATTCTGCGATACCATATTTCATATTTTTAAAAAACAGTTTCCAAGTTCCACGGTACGATAAAGCATCGATCGTGTCTTTCCATGAAAAATCTGTTTTTCCGTAACCTTCACGCTTGAAACTGAAAACGGCATTCGGTCCACATTCAATATCTCCGTTCGTCATGCGTGTAAAATGTACGCCTAAGAATGGGAAATCTGGATTAGGTACTGGGTAAATTAAGTGTTTTACTTTATGCTTAGCTTGGTCGGTTAATTCGTAATAATCTCCTCTAAATCCTACAACTTTTTCTTTCAGATGAACACCGTCTTTCTTAGCAAGTCGATCTGCTTGCAATCCAGCACAAAAGATTAAATGACTCGCTTCAAACGTTCCTTTGTTGCAAACTATTTTTGAAGAATTTTCAAGTTTTTCGATTGAAAGTACCTCGTGACCCAGTTTTAATACACTTGCAGGATTCATTGCCAAGGCAAGTTCAACCATTTTTTCGGTTGCTGCTCGGAAATCAATAATTCCTGTACATGGAACATGAATTCCTGCAATTCCTTTCACATGCGGTTCGATTTCTCGAATTTCTTCTGCTGTTATTTTGCGTATTCCTTCGGTGCCATTGGCAAGGCCATTTTCGAAAATTTTATCCATCCCAGCCAATTCACTTTCGTGCGTAGCAACAACTATTTTTCCACAAATATCGTGAGGTATGTTGTGTGCTTTTGCAAACGCTACTAACTCATGGCGACCATCTACGCACGTTTTTGCCTTAGCTGAACCTGGTTTGTAGTACAATCCTGAGTGTATAACACCTGAATTATTACCTGTTTGATGGTCTGCTAATTTGTCCATTTTCTCAATTAAAAGGATTGAAGAATTTGGAAAACGTTGCTGTAATTTGTAAAAAGTACCAGCACCAACAATTCCCCCTCCAATTATAGCAATGTCAAATTTCATAGGATTTCATATTAATTTATGCAAAGATAACAGTCAATTTGGAATAATTCAGCTTACTCGAAAGAGTTGATTGTTTTCAGCACCGCATTCGTTCCACCAAAGTCCGGATCTCTACAGCTTCTTTTACATCATGCACTCTTAACAAGCGACTACCTTGGAGCAATGCGATGGTGTTTAATACACTTGTTCCATTGAGCGCCTGCTCTGGGGAAATATCCAACGTTTTGTAAATCATAGATTTACGAGATAGTCCAGCTAAAACAGGTAAACCTAAATCGCATAGTACATTGAGTTCATGTAACAAATCAAAATTTTGAGCAACGCTTTTTGAAAATCCAAATCCTGGATCAATAATAATGTCTGTAACACCAGCTTTTTTTGCCAAATCAATTTGTATGCGTAGTTCTGTACAAACCTCTTGGGCAATGTTTGCGTATTGGGTTTGATGATGCATCGTTTCGAACGTTCCTCTCAAATGCATTAAAATGATTGGAACGTTATATGGAGCAATCGTATCAAACAGGTTAGAGTCGAATTTGCCACCGCTAATGTCATTGATAAGCAATGCACCATTGTCTAAAGCTATTTTCGCCACATTTGATCGAAATGTATCTACGCTTATAACGGTGTTTGGAAAAGCATTTAATATTTCTTGCACAGCAGATTCAATGTGTTTACCTTCTTCTAGTTCCGAGATAATTTCTGCATTCGGCCGAGTTGATAACGCACCTAGATCAATAATGTCAACATTTTCTGTTAACATTTTTTCAACACTATTTAAAACGTCCTTAATTGACTGGTTTCTACTGTCTTTATAGAAAGAATCGTGGGTGTAGTTGACTATCCCCATCACCAAAGTTTGACTAAAATTTAACAGCCGGCCCCCTAGGTTTAACGTACTTGTTTTAGGAAAAATCGTATCTTCACTCACTTTTTAGAATATTAATATTTTCGATGTACAAAACTAACGAAGAATACGATACAATTATCGCAAGATGTGAAGCAATGTTTTTAAAGAAAACACAAGATTACGGAACAACTTGGAGAATTTTAAGGCCGAGTAGTTTAACGGATCAGTTGTTTATTAAGGCACAACGCGTGAGAACAGTACAAGAATCAGGTGTAAATTTGGTTGGTGAAGATCTTGCTGGCGAATTTGAAGCTATCGTAAATTATTCGGCCATGGCCTTAATTCAGTGTCAATTGGATTCCAATGAGGCGCTTTCGTTAGAAGTTGAAAAAGCACACGAATTATATACAAATCAAATTCATGAAGCTCGAGAGTTGATGCTTAAAAAGAACCATGATTATGGTGAGGCCTGGCGAGATATGCGAATTACAAGCTTAACCGATTTAATTTTGGCAAAACTTTTAAGAATAAAACAAATTGAAGATAATAATGGTATAACGATGGCAAGTGAAGGAGTTGAGTCAAATTACTTTGACATTTTAAATTACGCAGTTTTTGCACTCATACTATCTTCTTATACTAATTAAATAACAAACAAAATGGCAAAATTTATTAGAAACGAAGTACCAGGAAGTTCATTGGTATTGAATAGCTTAGGAATTCTTCTGAACCTAATTGGTTTGGGAATTTTAGCAATGGCTTATCATAAAAATTTTGAAGCCCAAGCGGCAATGTTAAAAGCAACAGGATATTCCTTGTTTTTACTCGGTTTGTTTGTGTTTGTGGCACTAAAAGGTATGCATTTGGCGTCATACGTCGCACGAGGTTTGGTTGGAGGTCTATTCATTGTTTCAGGATTAATAAAGGCAAATGATCCGCTCGGGTTTGCCTATAAATTAGAAGAGTATTTTGAAGATGGCGCTCTAGCTTACAGAATTAAAGAGGCCTTCGGATGGAAAGAGTTTTCGCTAGAATTTTTGATAGATTATGCACTTCCCATTTCAGTTTTCTTGTGTATTTTAGAAATAGTACTAGGCGTGTTAGTCATCATTGGAGGGAAGATTAAACTTACGAGTTGGTTATTGCTAGGCATCATGGTTTTCTTTACTGCATTAACATGGCATACGGCTGCTTGCGATAAAGATAAAAAGTTTATTGATCGGGATCGTTATGAGCTGTCGAACCCCTTGGCAAAGGTAAAGTTGGAAGCTTCAAAAACAAATAAAGACATTAAAGTTATATCCAAAAGTGGAGGAGAATTGGTGATTGATGAATTAAAAAGTCCACAATGTGTTAGTGATTGTGGTTGTTTTGGTGATGCCATGAAGGGCTCAGTTGGTCGTTCGCTAACCCCTGTAGAATCGTTGTGGAAGGATATTGTTCTAGGATACTTGGTGCTCTTGATTTTTGCTGCACAATGGAAAATTAAACCAAATTCTGTAAAGGATAATTTTGTTCTAATTCCTTATTCTTTGCTCTTAGTTGCATTATTCTCATGGGTGTTTGGGTGGTATTTCCCAATCTTGTTTTCAATAGTTTGTATTCTTTCCGCACTTTACATCAAACGGTCTAGAATAAAAATGGTAGGAAATTATTGGTCTTCTGCAGCTATTGTTACCGGCGTATGCGGCATATTTATAGCTTACGTTTTGTATTATGAACCGTTAAAGGATTACCGTCCATATGCAGTTGGAAGTAACCTAAAAGAAAAGATGAACGATGGTATTGAGCAAAAAAATGCCAATACTTATATTTACGTAAATATTAAAACGAAAAAAGAAAAGGTTCTTTTAGCCTTGGATCAATCTACTAAAAATATTTGGGGTGATACTGAGCATTGGAAATTCGGAAGAACATTAGAAAAGGTACTTGTTGAAGGTAGACTACCGTCTATTACAGGACAGTTTAATCCTTCAATCGCATTTGGTGATATCGGCCCACTTGAGAAAGATTTCTCAGCTGTGAAAGAAATCATGTCAAACTTAATGATAGATGGAGTTGAGTTGATTGAAAAAGCGAATAATTATAGAAACTTGATTCCGGAAAGTGAATACGATACAGAAATGTATGATTCGGCTAGTTACACGTTTGTTGGAAAAGTTAAAATTGCAGATCCATCCATTACGGAAGTGAGTCTGCGTGAATGGATTACGACAACGCCTAAAGTATTTTTACTGCTTTCGAAAGATTTGGCAAAAATGAACCTTAAGGAAATTGCAACCTTAAAGTCACTAGCTGCTAAGGCGAAAGCTAATAAAATCCCATTCATCTTGATTACGTCGGCGTCAAGAGAGCAAGTGAATAAGTTTAGAACAAAATATAAACTAGAGATTCCTGCATTCACTAATGATGAAACTGAAATGAAAGCGATTGCACGAAGCAACCCTTCGTTGTTGTTCATCAAAAAGGGAATCGTTATCGGTAAATATCCGCACAGAGCATTACCAACTTGGAATTGGTTAACGAAATATGCTTTGTAAATTTTAGCTAAAAAACATGAGGAAAAAAATTATTGCAGGAAACTGGAAAATGAATTTGTTGAAAGAAGAGGCAATTGAATTGTTTGATCAATTATCTGATCAATGTTCACTTGAGAAATCTGTAGAAATGATAATATTTCCACCGTCAATTTACTTGGATGATTTTGTGCATCGTGCATCCGATTCCTGTATTCAAGTTGGGGCTCAAAATTTTTATCCACGTGAAAGTGGAGCATTTACTGGGGAAATATCGGTAAGTCAAATTCAAGATTTGGGTGTCGGATATGTATTAATTGGACATTCAGAAAGAAGAATGTATTTCCAAGAATCGGATGCATTTTTGAAGGAAAAAGTAAACTCGGCCCTAAAACACAATTTAAAAGTGATTTTTTGCTGTGGTGAACCCGTGATGGTGCGCGAAGCTAAGGAACAAGAAAAATATGTATTGATGCAGTTAGAAGCGGCATTAAGTCACTTAGAGTCGGCTCAATTAGCAAATGTTGTGATTGCATATGAGCCAATTTGGGCGATAGGAACAGGGAAAACAGCAAGCGCTGACCAAGCGGAAGAAATGCACTTTACGATACGAAATTGGCTCGAAAAACATTTTTCGAGTGAAGTATCGAAGAACGTGAGTATCATTTATGGGGGAAGTTGCAATGCCTCAAATGCAAAAGAACTGTTCGAAAAACCGAATATTGATGGTGGATTAATTGGCGGCGCTGCGCTTAATTTTGATCAATTTTTAACAATCTCAGAAAATTTAAGAAGTGGATTACATTGAATTAATAGTAACAATTAAACCCCGAACACCTTGGGCAGAAATTCTTGTGGCACAATTGGCGGAAGAAGGTTTCGATAGCTTTGTAGATAATGAAGCAGGTATAATTGCTTACGGACCAAGTATTCAGATAGATCCAACATTTATGGAAAATCTGGATAAATTCAGAACTCCAGAGGCTGAACATACATTTGAATTAATTAAAATACCACATCAAAATTGGAATGAGCTATGGGAAGCTGATTTTGATCCAGTTTATGTTGAAGATAAACTATCGATTTTGGCGCCATTCCATGATAAAGCTTTGGCCAAAGGGCTAGTGATTGAAATTCAACCGCAAACCTCATTTGGTACAGGGCATCATCAAACTACATGGTTGGTTTCAAAGGCAATGTTTGATTTAAAAATGCCAGAATATGTTTTAGACATGGGGGCGGGAACTGGAGTTCTTGCTATTCTTGCTGAAAAACTAGGCGCGAAAAATGTTTTAGCGATTGATATTGAACCTTGGAGTGCAGAGAATACGACTGAAAACGCAAAGCGAAATGGGTGCAAGGCCATAACATCATTGTGCGGTGATGTAGATTTAATCAAGGGAAAAACATTTGGTTTAATTCTTGCCAACATCAACAAAAATATTTTAAAATCGCACATGGAGCAGTATTCAAATTCTTTGGAAAAAGGCAGTTCGATTCTCTTAAGTGGATTTTTTACTACTGATGTTGAAGAACTTGTAACCTTTTGTGCGGATTACGCTCTAACTGTTTCTAATACTTTCGAACGAGAAGGTTGGGCAGTCATACATTTGATAAAAAACTAAGTACACTTATTCTATTCATATTAATCTCAATTCATGAAAAACTTACTAAACCTACTAATAGTATTTTGTTTTGTTACGCAAGTTGCGGCTCAAACCTATACTCCAAATAGAGAAAAATTTGTGAAAGAGTTGAAATCGGCAATATCCGCAAATGCGACTGGAGACGACAATGATTTTTTAAAGGATGAATTAGCACCTCTTTTGTTGCCTGCCGGTGGATTTCCTGACGAGTATTTTGCTAAAATGGTAATGACGTGTAATGCACTCGAAGCCAAAAAGATAAAGCCCTATCCAGAGATTTATCAGTACGTATATTCTGTTGCTTCAATCGTTTTCCAAAAGCAAAGTAAAGAAAGTTATAACGTTTGGCATGCTGCCATTGATAAGTTAATCATAAATAAAAACAACAAAAGATTCAGTGATTTCATTGATTTCAGTTCAACGTTTTTTTCAAAACAAATCATAGCAAGTAATTCTGCATTCGATTGGAAATACATTGGTGGAACTTACGCATTTGAAGACGGTGAAAAAACTGGAATTCGTTTTTCTGGCGGTAGATTGGTTTGTCATGTAAATAATAAAAACAAAGAGGAAGTTAGAAAAATTCCTTTCATCGATTCCACAGTAATTTATAATGCTTCAGGATTGTTTGATCCAGCATTGAAAAAATGGGAAGGAAGGGGTGGAACCGTTACCTGGGAAAAAGTCGGAATTGACAAGAAAACAACATTTGCCGAATTAAAAAATGTGAAAATGTCATTAAAATCGAATCAGTTTTCTTCAGATTCAGTGTTGTTGACAACGCCTTATTTTTCGAAAAAATTATTGGGTATTTTAAGTGATCGGGCTTTTAATATCACTAGAGAATCAGATAAGGATTATCCTCGTTTTGCTTCAAATGACAAAATTCTGGAAATTAAGAGCATTATTCCTGAAGTGGATTATAAAGGTGGATTTGCATTGGAAGGGGCTAGTTTTATTGGCTTGGGTACGCAAGAAATTCCTGCTAGCGTAAAAATTTACAGAGACGGAAAGCCTTTTTGTTTGGCTAAAAGTCAAATGATAACAGTGGCACCAACAAAGGTTAGCGCCGTGAATTGTGCAACCGCAGTGTACATCGGCTCTAAAGATTCTATTTATCATCAAGGATTAAATTTCCAGTATTCAACTGAAAAGAAATTATTGGAATTGTCACGAGGAACCGCCGGAATGTCTCAAGCACCATTCATAGATTCATACCATCAATTGGAAATGTATGTGCCTAAAATTACTTGGGAAAATGGTTCCAAACAATTACTGTTTACCTATGATTTTGGAACGAGTCAAGAGCAAAGAATCGCCAAATTCGAATCTAGAAATTTCTTTGATGCACGGCTTTATGAAAGATTGCAAGGCTTAGAAAAAACGCATCCATTGGCAGCGCTTAATGCGTATACTTATAAGTACGATAAATATGTATTAACTGAAGGAGAAGCATCTACAGCGCTAAATAAAACAATAGATCAAACAAAGCCAATGTTTTTAGAGTTGGCAAATTTAGGGTTCATTTCGTATAATACTGAAACTAAAATCATTATTATAAATGACAAATTAGATAATTTTGTGAAAGCGCGTGGAGCAAAAAAGGATTATGATAATTTGATTTTTATCTCTGACATGCGCCCTAAAAAAATTAATAGTTATACGGAGGAAGAAATAAAAGCAAATCCCGAATATCAATTGATAAACGAGCAAAGTATCAAGAATAATGAAACTCGTAGATTACTTAAGAATTATGGTTCTTTAAGCCTTTCAACGCTTGAGTTTAGCATTGATGGGGTTGATGAAATTGATATTTCAACAGCAAAAGCAACATTTGTTCGCCCTGCAAATGGAAAAGTTACGGTGAAAGAAAATAGAAACTTTGAATTTAAGGGTTGGGTTAATTCTGGAAAGATGGAAGTCAATACCGGTGATGCGAGTTTCAACTACAACGAGAATAAGATTTATTTGAATAAGACTGAAAACGTAAGATTTAGAGTGGCTCCGAAAAGATCAGCTGACGGTTATAAATCTATCGCAATGAAATCTGAATTGAAAGAGGTTGTTGGTTATATTTTGATTGATGATCCAAAAAATAGAGCTGGTATAAATACAAAAGATGTTGCGTTTACAAAATTCCCCAAACTCATTTCTACTAAACCATCAAAAGTATATTATAACGACCGTAGCATTTATAGAGGAGCTTATGATTCAACTCGTTTCTATTTTACTGCGGATATTTTTGAGATAGATAGTTTGGATAACTTCAGCGATAGTTCTATGCGCTTGAAAGGTGAATTAACTTCAGCTGGTATTTTTCCAAAATTTAGACAAGATCTAAAAATTATGGGAGATTACTCCTTTGGATTTTCATCGAAAGCTCCTGATGCTGGATACGAATTCTACGGCACAACAGCAAAATTCAATAATAAAATAGTTTTATCAGCGAATGGGTTGCAAGGTGCAGGTAAAATTGATTACTTATCAGCTACGGCGGTTTCTAAAACGCTGTTCACCTTCTTGCCAGATTCTACAGTAGGTTTAGCTGTCTTTACAAACAAGGCCGTAACGCATGGGGTAGAATTCCCAAGTATGTCAACCGATGCGGCATACATAACCTATATCCCAAAAAGAAATGTATTGAAGGCAAAGTCCTTGAAAGATCCAATCATGTGCTTTAATGAAAAAGTAAAGCTTACAGGGTTGGCTTATATCGAACCAAAAGGGGCAAGAGCAAGTGGTTTTGTTGATTTTGACAAAGCAGTTTTGGGTTCACAAAATTTTAAGTTCGATTATTTAGATTTAAGAGCAGATACCTCAAACTTTAGCTTGAAAAATGTATACAGTGAAGAGGGTGAAGATCCGATTGCATTTAAAACAGACAATGTAAATAGTCACGTTTCTTTTAAAGATCGAAAAGGGATATTTAAATCTAATAATGGTAATTCAGTCGTAAACTTTGTAACCAATCAGTACATCTGTAAAATGGATTTCTTTACCTGGTACATGGACGAAGAATCAGTTGAAATGTATAAGTCTAAGGACAAGGATATCAACATGGAAACAGATTTAGATTTATTAGGAGCCAATTTCTTTTCTACGCATCCAAAACAAGATTCATTGCAGTTTATGGCGCCAAAAGCACTCTTTAGTTTAAAGCAAAAAACTATATACTGTTCCAAGGTACCTTATATTGATATAGCAGATGCGCGATTCTTTCCAGATTCATCTAAAGTGACAATTCGTAAAAAGGCAAGAATGGATCCGTTGGTGAATGCAACAATGGTGGCAAATTATATCACGAAATATCATAAAATGACGAACGTGAACGCTAAAATATTTGCACGTAGAGTATATGAGGCTGAAGGGGATTATCCATATTATGATCGCGATAGTACGCTTAGTTACTTTCATATGGACAAGATTTATTTAGATACAACCTACCAAACCGTAGCGCGAGGAAATATTAAAGAACAATCTAAATTCAAATTAAGTTCTCATTTTGAATACAACGGTGATGTTTCAATCAAGGCAGCCTCGCCAACATTGACTTTTAATGGTGCAACGAGATTGATTCATGAATGCGATAAATTTGCTAAAAATTGGATGGCATTCTCAGCGAATATCGATCCTAAAAACATTCAAATTCCTGTAAGTGAATCAATGAAAACCTTGGATGGAAAAACCATTACAGCTGGAATCTTATGGAGAGACTCTCCTGTGAATGACTCTATACGAATGTATCCAACATTTTTATCTTCACCAGCAAATGTTTTAGATCCGGTGGTATTAACTGGTTCAGGATTCTTGCAATATAATTACGATGCGAAAGAATTTCAAATCGGTTCGTTAGAGAAATTAGCAAATAGATCTGTGCCAGGAAATTTCTTGGCATTGCATACCGAAAGCTGTTCAATGAATGGTGAAGGAATTATTAACTTAGGAATGGATTATGGCGATTTGAAAGTAGACGCGGTCGGAGTTGTCAATTATGATCAAACCTCGGGGAAAACGGCAATGAATGTAACATTATATGTGAAAGCGGATTTAGACAAAGGTAGTTTGGAGAAAGCAATGGATAGAGCGCTTGTATTAGAAGGGCTAAAGCCGATGGATTTCAATGGTAACACATTAGAAAAAGCCATTGCCACATGGGTAGATGTAAAAACGGCGGATAAGGTAAAGTCTGATTACGTCTTAAATCAAGAGTTAAAACGATTACCAAGCGAAATTGAAAACGGTTTCATTTTAACGGGAGTTCAATTAGAATCATATGAAAATCCTCAGATACAAAACCGAGGGTTAATATCCACAGGTAATGAAGCGACTTTAGTTAATATGTATGGAAAAGCATTTGGTAAAGTTTTACCCGTTAAAGTATTTATGCAACAAACCTGCTCGTTAGCTGGATCAGATGCTTTAGGTATTTATTTCTCAGTTCCTGGTGGCTACGATTATTACTTTGATTATACCATGGCTAAAAAGGATGGTGAGTTGAAAATAATTTCAAGCGACGAAGCCTTGGCTGCGGCACTCACTGGTATTAAAGAAGATAAGCGTAAATCTAAAAACTTTAAATACGAATTTTCCAACCAACGTGTCTTCTTTTCAAAATTTATGCGTTATTTTGGCGGAACAGAATAAATGAGTTTAACCTTAATAATCATAATATCATGTAGTTTTGCCTATTTGTTGGGTTCAATTCCGACTGCAGTATGGTTGGGTAAAATTAAATATGGCATCGATGTTAGGGAACATGGAAGTCGAAACGCAGGGGCAACCAATGTGTTTCGAGTACTAGGCAAGAAACCTGGAATCTTAGTGCTATTTATAGACATTTGTAAAGGGGGTATTGCAGCAAGTCTTCCTTATTTTATAGGAAATAAGCTAAGCAACGATACAGTTGTCAATATTATGCTAGTTGCGGGTGTTTTGGCAGTTATTGGACATGTATATCCAATTTTTGCAGGCTTCAATGGAGGTAAAGGTGTTGCAACATCTTTAGGTGTTGTCATCGGAATACATCCACCAGCTGCCCTAATTTGTATCATCGTCTTTTTGGTGCTTTTCATGTTATTTCATTATGTTTCACTTGGTGCAATTTTAGCGAGTTTGTCATTTCCATTAACTGTCCATTTTGTTTTTCATAATCAGCATTATTGGTTAACCGTTTTTAGTATAGTTTTATCAGCCACAGTCATTGGTTTACATGAGAAAAATATTAAAAGATTAATAAAAGGAGAAGAAAGTAAAATGAACCTTTTCAAGAAATAATCGTACCTTGTTCCTGTATGAAAAGAACAATAACTCTATTAAGTAAAAAAGCAGTACTTTTCTTCTGTTTATTTTTTGTAACATTCGCTACATTTTCCCAAGATACAGAAGAAGATGTTAAGAAAAAGGCTGATAAATTATTTAACAACGACGAATACGTTGAAGCAACTTCACTCTATTTAAGGTTGCTTTCTTTGCATCCAACAGATGCAACATACAACTACAAATATGGAACTTGTTTATTGTATAATTCTTACAAAAAACAAGATGCTTTAAAGCATTTAATTTTTGCGGTTAAAGATGAAACAATTGACCCAGAAGTTAATTTTTACCTAGGTAAAGCATACCATTTAAATTATCAATTCAACGATGCGCTTAAATACTATGAAATTTATGTTGCAAAATCGAAAGGGAATTCAAAGTTAGATGCGCAACGCCAAATTCAAATGGCCTTGAACGGTAAGAGATTACTTTCATCTTTTACAGAATTAGTTGTTGTGACAAGAAGCGAGATTGAATTACCGCGATTCTTCGAGTTGTATAATTTGAAAGATATTGGGGGTAATATCCTCGTAACGGCCGAGTTTCAATCCAAAAATGATAAAAAAAACAAGAATGTTCCCCTAGTATATTTCCCTGCAAAACCAAATAAGATCTTTTATGGTAGTTATGGGGAAAACGATCAAAAGGATATTTACATGCGTCAACGTTTACCGGATGGAAAATGGAGCGCCCCTCAATTGATTCCTGGAAATGTTAATACAGAATTTGATGAAGACTACCCATATATGCACCCAGGGGGGAAATATTTGTATTTTTCTTCAAAAGGTCACAGCTCAATGGGAGGGTATGATATTTTTAGAAGTACGTACGATGAAGAATCGAATTCTTTCTCCGTTCCCGAAAACTTGGATTTCCCAATTTCAACGCCAGACGATGACTTCTTTTACATTTTGGATTCGTTGGATAAGAATGCTTACTTTACTTCAAAGAGACAAAGTTTGAATAGTAAGGTTTTTGTTTACAACGTTCGAGTAGATAGACTTCCTAATCAGTTAACTGTTGTAAAAGGAAAGTTTAGTAGTACGATTAATCCAGAAAAAAAGAAGGTATCGATCGTTGTTTCAGATTTTGCATCCGGTCAAAAAATTGGAACATTTGGAAGTAATGAAAAGTCAAACTATTTGATCACTTTTCCAAAGGGAGGGAAGTATGAATTGAAAATAAAAGTGGAAGGAAGCGATGTGGAGCACAAAGCAATTGTCACTTTACCATTTTTGAAAGAATTTCGACCACTGAAACAAAAAATGATTCAAGAAATGCTGGAAGGCAAGGAAGTAATTCGAGTAATTGATTTGTTCAATGAAGAAGTTGAAGATCCTCAAGGTACGATTGCTGAGGTTATTCGTGGAAGAGCGGATTTACAGCCGAATATTCAGAATTTCAGCGAAGAAGACTTAAATACAAACAAAGGTATATCTGGTTTTGGCATCAAGAATGCCAATCCTAATGAAATTGTAGATAAAGCAACAGAATTAAAGCTATTGATTTTTGAAAACAACAAAATAGCTAACGCATTAATAGCAAATGGACCAACCCAAATAGATCAAAAAATAACTGAGGCTCAAGTTATTCTGAAAGAGGTTGAGACTATGGTCGACTTACGCAAAAATGAAACAGACGCTGGTAAGTTGAATAGAATTGATAATGAGATTGCTTCAAAAATGCTAGAAGTGAAAGCGTTAGAAAATCAAGCAGACGGATTGATCAAATTATTGGATGAAGCCAAAATTAATGTAAAAAATGGGACTGAAGATATGACCAACATCATCACCATCGAAACATTGTTAAAGAAAGCATTGGCGGATAATGATGAGAATGCAATGCGTAATGTATTATCCGATAATAAGAAGTTTATCGACATTAAAATGACTGAAATGAGTTCTGATCAGTTGGCGGTGCAAACAAATACCTTAACCGGTGCGATCACATCGTTAAAGAACAAACGATCTAATTACCTTGAGAATCAAAAGAAAAGTACGGTAGAGTTAAACGCGCTCAAAGCAAAACTTGCTACGGCTAAGAAAAAGGATATCGCGGGAATTGAAAGTGAAATTAAGTCTAAAGAACAAGAGATAGCTGCAATTGAGGAAGAGATAATAGTAATAAACAAAGATCTTGACAAGAAGGAAATTGCTTTGTTTAAACTTGAAACGAGGGCGAAAACCAAATCTGACGTGCAACAAGGTAAAACTGTTCAACCTGGTAGTGGTAAAACGCTGGCGGAAGTAGAACAAAAACTGGTTGAATTTAAACAATCGGAAAAGACAACGCAAGCGAATGTTGGAAACCTTGGAAATGCAATTGCCGTAACGCCAAACAATACCAACGGAACTCAAACCGTTGCAGAAACATTGAACGCTGTTGCCCCAAACAACGAAAGCGAAATCGCTACGATTGAAAACAACACAAAGTTGACGCCAGTTGAAAAAGTGAAGCAAGCCAATGCAGTGGATCAAAAAGTAATTGCTGGATTAGATAAATCGATTGCAGCCAATGCGAAAACGATTGCAAAAACTACTGATGCTGCCAAAAAGCAAGAATTGGAAACGACCAACGCTAACCTTGTGGCGCTTAAAACAGAATTAACAGAACGAGTAGATACACGAACTAAATCAGGAAATGAAATTGCCGTAACGCCAAACAATACAAGCGGAACTCAAACTGTTGCAGCAACATTGAACGCTGTTGCGCCAAACAATGGAAGCGAAATCGCTACGATCGAAAACAACACCAAGCTGACGCCTGTTGAAAAAGTGAAGCAAGCCAATGCAGTGGATCAAAAAGTAATTGCTGGATTAGATAAA
>JAYSRU010000273.1:0-2563 GCA_043720875.1 Crocinitomicaceae bacterium | reverse complement strand
TTGTATTGCTCCAAGCGTTTAACGTTGTTGGGAAATCACTGTTACCGCCACAACCACCGCAAACCGATTGATAGACCACTCCATTTTTATCGAAGCGCGAAGTTCCACCATCCACATGTTCTTGCGCGGATGCCCCGCCCAAATAACTTCCGTATAATAGATTTGTAAAATCTCTATCTAACACAAATAAGTAAAAATCGAACCCATTTGCTGGAGTTAATTGAAATGCATTGGCAGTTATCGGCATTCCACTCAAAGGAACCGTTTGTAACAAATTCGCTCCCCAACCTGAGACATACATGTTACCGCAAATGTCAACCAAAAAAGCTGAGGGTGAGATATTTATTTGACCATTCCCATTGCCAAAAACCGTTGAATTCAATGCAACGGTTAAACTTGGATTTAACTTAACAATGTATTGGCCGCTATTGGGAACGGAATACGGTGAATTGATTATTGGATACGTTCCAGCACCCGATTGCCCCAACAAAAAGACATTGTCGTTGCGGTCGATTTCTACGAACATGGTCTGATCATAAGATGCCGTTCCAATATATGTAGCTTGAATAAGTGTAAGCGCAACCGAATTCATTTTCACTACAAATCCATCTGAGATTCCACCAAGATATGCAGGATGCAATCCTCCAACCGTATTACTTAAGTTGTTGGACGAAGTGCCACCAGCAAAAACAATGTTGTAACTTGAGTCAACTTTTACTGAATAACACGCATCGTTGTTTGAACCTCCATAATAACTCGACCAAAGCAAAGACGATAAATTGTTGTTCAATTTGAACACTACTCCATCTTGTTGTCCAGCATTAACGGGTTGAAATGCATTCAGCACTGGGAAATTTGTAGACCTTGAGCACGAAGCCACCAAGACATTATTATTTTGATCTAGCATTATCTCGCCACGAAACTGATCTCCATAATTGGTCGTTAAAGAATCATAGGCACTAACGGCGCTGTAAGTTCCGGATGAAACTTTATAATTAACACCATCATTCTGATTCCCTCCCATGTAAGTTGAACCTAATAAGTTATATCCATTGGCACTAATTTTTGCAATAAAAATATCTGTTCCTTGCGTTCCGAAATTGCTGCCATTAAATAAAATTTGAAGCGACGAACCACCACCATGTGTGGATTGCACACCCCCAACTATAGGGAAATCGACACTCGAAGTTGCACCGTAAACGTAAACATTGTTCAGTTTGTCGCAAATCAAACTATGTACGGTTTCTGTGCCTTGCGTATTATCGCCACCACCCAAAAAAGTTGTCCAGATCATGGTTTGACCGTCGGCAGAATAATGTGAAATAAAAGCATCTGTTGTCACTGAACCCGCAACATTTGGTACGGTGAAATTTGAGTTTACGTCATACGCAGCATTGTCTGGTGTTGGATATTGATTGCCATAAATTGTACCTCCAGAAAAAGCGGTGGCATCATATCCATACGTTGCTGTCATTCCAAAATTATCGGTAACTGAACCACAGTAGGTTGCAAAAACTAATACTGGATCAATTATCAATTCGATGTCTTTTGCATATTCTCCTAATTTGAACGAAACAATGCGGTCTTTTAATTCGAATGCACAGGGAACGGAAACAATTTTACCCGCAATGATTTGATATGCCTCGGGTGATTTCTCAATGATCGCACCCATTTTTGTGCTTACGGATAGGTTTCCTGATTTTGTGATTTCGATGTTATCGTAACCCGCATAACTCCATCTAATTAAAGCAGGATTGGCATTGGCTTGCACCACAAATTCATACTTCAATTGACTTGCTTGTTCAATAATGCGTAAATCTATGGCGTTGAAGTAATTTTTTAGCGTTGCTTCTTCGTAGCTTTTTACATTGCTTGCCCATTTTGATTGGTCTTTTCCAAGAAAATAATTGTAATAATGTTTCGATGCCTGGCGCTTCTCAATTTCCGTAACTACGTTGGCACCGATAAAATTTTGATGCAATACATGTTGCGTGAAATCGGTGTTTTTATCTTTAGATTTTCCTAAATGTGCTTTTTCTAACTTGCTATAATCTTGTAAATGATAGACAATTTTACCTTGCTGCACCCACAAATTACCTGCATCTATCTGCGATTTGAATAAAATATTTTTATCCCATTGCCCTTTATTTTCGATGAAGGCATATTCTTTTCTATGCGTATGCTCTATTTCCTGAGCAATAGTGGTGACCGTCAAAAACAAAAGAACAACTAGGGAATAATACTTCATCTTTAATACAAGAATTTATTGCGACTGTAAGCGAAACGAATATACGTAAAAATTGGTTGCATAGCCAAGTCGATGAGATTTTCATGCATTTCACTTTTTTTTCTATATTGAGAAACTGTTGGAAACGATACCCTTTCTCAATACTGCACAATCTTACCACCCAACTTCACATTATTACTACTTTCGAAAGAATAGTAATACACTGCACCAGCTAAGGGTTCTAAATAAAATTGCTCATAATCTTGCACAAAAGTATGTTGTGCAATGATGCGCCCAGCTTCATCATAAATAAGCAATTTAGCCGTTGCGTCTGCA
>JAYSRU010000272.1:0-7261 GCA_043720875.1 Crocinitomicaceae bacterium | reverse complement strand
GGGCTCAAAAAGGTTTTCCAACGAAAGGGGATACAGCAAGTGTTTTGGGAAATTCACAAGACAGCGGTTGTTGTGGACCTGCATCCCCAAGTGCTTCTAATCAATCTTGCGGTGATACTTCTTCAGATTCTGAAGGTAGTAAATGTTGCTAAAAATTTAAGAAATAATAATTTGCATGTTTGACTGGTTACAATACCTTGCGGATATACTCATATATACTGTTTTTAATCTTGCCGAGGGAAGTAAGCTTGGCGATGCTTTAAATTTCTTCTTTTTTGATACAATTAAGATTCTAATTTTATTGTTCATCATCACTTCTGTCATGGGAGTTGTAAATTCATACTTTCCGGTTGATCGAATTCAGAATTTTTTATCAAGACGTAAACTTTATGGTTTAGAATACTTTTTGGCATCCCTTTTCGGTGCAATTACACCGTTTTGTTCGTGTTCTTCTGTGCCCTTGTTTATCGGTTTTGTGAAAGGTGGGATTCCCTTGGGAGTAACTTTTGCGTTCTTAATTACCTCTCCTTTGATTAATGAGGTTGCTATTGCTATGTTCATAGGGATGTTTGGGTTAAAAGCAACCATAATTTACGTAACAAGTGGTGTGTTTTTAGGAATGACTGGTGGTTTTATTTTACATAAACTCAATGTTGAACACTTACTCACTCCTTGGGTTCAAGGCATTCTTGCTCACGCTAATAAGGAGGATGAACTGGATCAAGACAAAAAAACATTTGTTCAACGTATTCCAGAAATCTTTAGAGAAGCTTGGGGAATTATAAAAGGTGTTTTTTGGTACATTATTATCGGAATCGCAATCGGTGCTGCTATGCATGGTTTTGTGCCAACAGGATTTTTTGAGGCATATATTAGCAAAGACAATCCCTTTGCTGTTCCCGTAGCGGTAATTTTAGGTGTTCCAATGTATAGTAACGCTGCTGGAGTATTACCTGTTATTGAAGTTTTTGTGCACAAAGGTGTTCCTATTGGTACAGCGATAGCATTCATGATGGCAGTGGTTGGTCTTTCCATTCCGGAAGCTATGTTATTGAAAAAAGTAATGACTTGGAAATTGATTGCTATTTTTTTCACGGTAGTGACCATCTGTATCATTATTTCTGGGTATTTGTTTAATGTAATTTTATAAAATATGAACTTAACATCAATTCACGGCGAAAACAAAGATTTGCAAACAAAGTTAATTTTCAATGCGTTAGAAGGAAAAGTAGTTTCCATACAAATGGAAAAGGGAAGTGTTTTAAAAGAACATATCACGAAAGTACCCGCGTTCTTACTATGTGTTGTTGGAAATGTAGTGTATGAAGATGAAAATGGAAATATGGAGGAGGTAAAACAAGGCGATTTCGTTGAAATTACTCCAAATTTAAAACATTGGTTAACAGCTAAATTATTTAGTAATCTTATTTTGATAAAGTAATGAAAACAAAAACGGAAGTATTTCTTGAACTTTTTACCGAAGCAAGAACACGATTTGCAAATCAATTGGAGCAGATAACATCTGAGGATTTAAAGAAAAAATTAGCTCCTTCACCAAATTCACTTGGTTTTTTGATGCGTCATATAGGCGATGTGGAATTGCTTTTTGCTAAAAATGTTTTTGGAGATTCTGAAATTCAAGTCAAAGCAAATACGGTGATTGATAAACTGGATTCTGGTGAATGGATTAATTTAAGTGAACTAATTGAATATGTCAATCTATCCGCAGAAAAATTGAAAGCTATTGTTCAAAAACAAACAGAATCTGACTGGGAAAGTGAAGTCACAACAAAAGAATTTGGTACAAAAACGAAAGCAGAAGCACTTGGTCGAATTGTTTCACATACAGCTTACCATGCGGGTCAAATGGCATTAATTTTAAAATACAGTAAACTCTAAATAAAGATATATGAAAAATTTAAATCTAATCAGCGCAGCTATTGTAAGTCTGTTATTATTTTCTTGTAACTCGAAAGATGGTTCTTTTACAAGTGAAAAAGAAGTCTATTCTGTCAAAGAAACAAAAGGACTCATAAACTCAAATGTCTTGTTAATTGATGTGCGTGATGCCAATGAAATTCAAGAATTATCGTATGATGTACAAGGAGTTAAAAATATTCCTTTAGCACGGTTGGAATCAAAATTAGGGTCAATTCCAAAAGACAAACAAGTCATTTTGGTTTGTCGTACAGGTAAAAGAAGTGCCCAAGCTTTTGAAATTTTGAAAACAAAAGGCTATACAAATGTGGCTACGATGAAAGGCGGGATATTAGCTTGGAAAAAAGCAGGTTATCCTGTGAAAGCGTCTGAATCGGCTTGTTGTGCAGACCCAACATCTGAAAATTGCAACCCTGATGGAACATGTAAAGTTCCTGAGAAAAAAGAAGCTTGTTGTGCAGATCCAACATCTGAAAATTGCAACCCAGATGGTACGTGTAAAACGGATACAAAAAAATAGAATCCTATGAAAAATGTATTAATAATTTCATTTCTTTTTGTGTTTTTAATTTCATGTTCTTCTGAAATAGAAAAAGCTGAATCAAGTACACAAATTGCAACAACTACTATAGATAAACGTGTTGATCTATACGCTTTTCTTGGAACGAGACAATGTTCGACGTGCAAAAACATGAAAGCATTTACAAAAACTACATTAGATAAGTATTTTGCAAAAGAAATCAAATCAGGACTTTTGACCTATCAAATTATTGATGTAGATGAGGAAAAAAATTACGATTTGGCAGAAAAATTTGAAGCAACAGGAACCGCTTTAATGGTGAATAACATTCAAAAAGGGAAAGAAAATATCGAAGATTGGAGTGATTTTGCATTTGAATTTGCGAATGGTGATAAAACTGTTTTTGAAGGAAAATTAAAACAAATGATTTCTGATAAATTGAAGTGAAATGGAGTTTTTAAATAATCTTGTAGATCAAAGTTCTTGGCCAATTCTTTCTGCTTGGGCATTAGGTTTATTAACAGCAATTAGTCCTTGTCCCTTAGCTACGAACATTACTGCAACTGCATATATTGCTCGAACTTTGGAAGGAAAAAAGAAGGTTCTACTTAGTGGGTTTTTATACACTTTGGGCTTGGCTTTCACCTACACGACTATTGCAGTGATTATTTCTTTGGGTGCAAGTAAGTTTCATGTGGCTCGCTTTTTTCAGGGAAACGGTGAAAAATTTGTTGGACCAATTATGATTATAATCGGATTAATTATGTTGAATGTAATTAAATTAAACTTTCTTGGAAAGTCAGATTTAAAAGAAAAGTTAGGGGATAAATTTAAAAACAAAGGTTTGTTAGGTTCATTTTTATTAGGAGCATTGTTCGCAATGGCTTTTTGTCCTTATAGCGGTGCGATGTATTTTGGAATTTTAGTTCCCATGACCATCAAAAGTGAAATGGGAATAACCTTGCCCTTATTTTTCGCTTTGGGTGCGGGATCTTTAGTTTTCTTTTTTACCCTCGTGATCGCTTTTAGTATGCAGAAAATGGGAAAATATTTCAATGCAATAACTAAAATTGAAAAAGTGATGCGCTATATTGCTGCACTACTTTTCATAAGCACTGGGGTGTATTATGTGTTGATTTACATGAAATTAGTATGAATAGAATAATTATTTTAGCTGTATTTTTTATTGTTGGGTGTTCGACTAACAAGAATATGAAACTGACAGTGCTCGATACTGATTTTTCAAAAGGCAGGTTGCAACATCAACAAAAAATTGGGATGCTAGATTTAGAAAAATTTCATGGGCATTTATGCGATGGTTTGGTAATGGGTTTTTTAGCTTACAAAAAAGCAGCCGAAGTACTTTATCCAAATGGAATAGTGGATCGAACAAATTTACGAATCGTCAGTAAGCCTTCTCCATGTTTGACAGATGTTGCTGTGTATTTATCAGGAGCGCGTTATCAATTCAATACTTTTTATGTTGATACTACTTTCAGTGGTATTTACATCGTTCAACGCATCGACAATCTCAAAACGGTAAAAGTTAATTTGCAAAAAGGTTTTGTTCCAAGTGCGATAGACAGTTTAGGGAGATTAGCAGTTCAAAATAAACTTTCTCCTTGTGGCTTGGATAGTTTAAAACGATTGGAAAATGCTTTTACGAAAAAGCTATTGAAGTCAAAAAACAATTATTTTTTGACTGTTGAAGAGATTCCAAATTTTGTTTGGAAACCTTATTTTGTGTCAACTTTTAGAAAAACGGATGTGTTGAATAAAAACATTACTCCTTGTAACTAATTAGAAGTGTTTCCCCCAATACTGGAATTAAATAAATTAAGTGCTATGCTTAGGTATAGCAGCGGTATACTTTCAGTCGGTTGATTGCGAAAATTGAGCACAAAAAAAGGACGCTAACGAATTAGCGTCCTTTGAATTATTTTCTTTCTAAAGATATATTTGGAAATTGCGTTTATTCTTTAATAATTACACATTTTCCATCAACAGTCTTACATGGTTTACCATCTTTCATTCCGTCTTTGCATTCTCCTTCTGCAACTATAACACATTTTCCGTCAACCATTTTGCAAGGTTTTCCGTTCATCATTCCATCTTTGCATGCTCCAGCACCTTTTGCACAACAGCTACCTTCACCCATTCCTTTGGAACATTCTCCATCTTTCTTACATGTACCATTGTCCATCATTCCTTCATGACACTTCATTGCTGCACCACCTTTGTGGCATTCCATTTCAGAACCACCTTTGGTACATTCCATGCGCACTTCTTTTGTGCATTTCATTCCACCTTTGTTACATTTTGATTCGTGACATGGTCCGCACAATGCCATGATTAAGCCTCCAATGAATACGGTTGTTCCAAACAACACAGCAACATAAGAAGTTATTTTATACATTTTACCAAGATTTTCTTTCTTAGCATAAGCCAATAAAAACATTCCTCCTAAAAGAACGATTAAGGCAAGAGATAAACTGACAATAATTACAGGGCACATCATAATAATTTGTTTTTTTGATTAATGAATCGCAAGGTAGTGTTTTCTGCTGAAAATTAGATAATTATGGTATAAACTGAAATTTTTTGGTTTGAATGGTTTTTCTATCGGATTAAAGTACCGCAATTGTCTCACTATTCTTTTTGGAGATTGTAGCCAGACCAATGAACGTTAATAGCCCATTAATGATTAGCATTTCGTTTCCGAATTTATAAGTTCCTACTATGTTTTCAGAATATTTATCTAAAAAGAAACATAAAATAGGGACAAGAATACAAACTAAAATTACCAAAGGCTCAATTAATTTTCGTTTGGTGAAAAAGCCAAAAGCAAAAAGACCAAGTAGGGGACCATAGGTATAACTTGCTATTTTTAAGATAAGTCCAATTAAATCGGTTTTAGGATTTGCGTTAACATATGCTTTGGTTCCCAAAATTATAAAAAAGAAAAGTACTGAAAACCCGATGTGTACGTATAATTTATAGCGTTGTCGTTGTTTCTCTTCCCGCTTATTAAAATTTAAAAAGTCAATGCAGAAACCTGTTGTGAGTGCGGCTAGCGCACTATCTGCCGAAGCATAAGAAGATGCGGTAATTCCTAAAAGGAAAAATACGCCGGCAACAGTACCAAAATTATTTAGCGCTAATGTGGGGAAAACATGATCGCTGTTTAAGGGTAAAGCTATTCCTTTGTCTTGTGCATAAACATACATGGCTCCGCCCAAAAGTAGAAATAAGAAATTCACGATTACCAAAACGGTTGTAAATGAATACATGTTTTTTTGAGCGTCGCCTAAACTTTTACAGGTTAAGTTTTTTTGCATTAAATCTTGATCTAATCCAGTCATGGCAATCGCTAAAAACATTCCGCCAAAAAATTGTTTGGGGAAGTATAATTTTGAATTGACATCGTCGAAAAAGAATATGCGTGTCATCGATCCATTATTTTCTGTTGTACTGTTGGATATTTTGTCATACAATGCTGAAAAATCTAAGCCTAAGGAATTCGCAATAATCACCGTACAAATCACGACAGCACTAATTAGGAAAATGGTTTGAAATGTATCTGTGTAAACGATGGTCTTAATTCCGCCTTTGAACGTATATACCCAAATTAATGCAATGGTTGTGAGCACCGTAATCCAATAAGGAACATGTAAATCGTCGAACAAAAATAATTGCAGTACAACGGTTGCCAAGTACAAACGAATGGCAGAACCTAAGGTGCGTGAAAGAATAAAAAATGCAGCGCCAGTTTTATAACTTACGATTCCGAAACGCTTGTTCAAGTATTCGTAAATAGAAGTTACATTTAACTTGTAATACATGGGCATTAAAACCTTAGCGATAACAATGTAACCAATGATGTAGCCTAAAACGATTTGAAAATAGGCCATTCCCTCCGTTGCAACTTTACCAGGAACAGAAATAAAGGTTACGCCACTTAAAGATGCCCCAATCATTCCAAATGCTACCAAATACCATGGGCTTTTTCGATCCCCAGTAAAAAACGATTCAGAACTTGCTCCGCGGGATGTAAAGTAGGCTATTGCAATCAATGCGATGAAATACAATGCTAAAACGGTAATGATTAATGTTGGTGTCATGGTTGTAAAAGTAATACAATCCATTCAATTTCAACTTCGCCTAACTCTTGGAAAGCTAAATTTTTGCAACGGATCTGATATTGTCGGTAGTGCGATAAAATAAATTATATTTGAGCAAAACCTTTAAAATATGAAAAAGACTTTACTTTTAGTATCACTCTTAGCGTCAACAGGAATGTTTGCCCAAACGTTTAGTGATAATTTTGATTCCTACACTGCTGGAAACTTGGTGGCCCAGGTTAGTGGGGGAAATTGGACAACTTGGAGCAATGCCCCAGGTGGAGCAGAAGATGTTGCTGTGTCAAATGCCGACGCGATGTCTGCACCAAATTCTTTGTATTTGTCTTCAACGGCTACTACAGGAGGACCAGATGATTTGATGAAGTATTTTAATGCAACTCCATTGGTTTCAGGTAATTTCAACCTTAAAATGGATATGAAAGTTGAAGCTGGAAAAGCGGCTTATTTCAACCTTCAAGGTACAAACACTCCAGGTGGTTTATATGCTTTAGATGTGTTCTTTAAAGATAACGGTACCATTTCAATGAGTAACGCATCGGGTGGAGAAATGTTGAATGTTGCTTATCCAAATGGAGCATGGTTTGCTTTTGAAATGGATATCAATTTAACCTTGAATAATTGGAATGTTAAGATTAATGGAACTTCAGTAGGTATCTTTTAC
>JAYSRU010000271.1:0-22293 GCA_043720875.1 Crocinitomicaceae bacterium | reverse complement strand
GGTAAATAATATTTTGAGGTGCTGGAGTTAAATAATCATTGCTAACCTGGTGTGAAAAAAATCTATATCTCTTGCTCCATTGTTAGATCGTATTGAACTCATTATTTTCGCATTAATGCTTTCTGCAATTGCATTGGTTTTGTGTCCTGTTTTGTGATAATTTAGAATTCGTTGTTCGTGGTTGGAAACAAGATGTGCAAAGTTTATGATTTCTTGGTAAGGATTAATTTCTTGTTGGTCAATCCAATTTCCTAAGGTTTTCTCGTTTTCAAATGGTTCAAAAGTTTCATCTTTTGCAACGTACCATTGTCTAAAGGTTTTAATTGCTGCGAATGCACTCCTTAAATCTGGATAAATTTGAAATAATATTTCGGCTCTTTTTTGTTGCCATTCTGTCCATTTTTCTGGACTTATAATACACAGATACCTCGATCTTGAGAGTAATTCTGGTAGGGTTTCCCCATTTGTTAAACGGATTGGTGTATACTTTTTTTTGAGCATCAATTTCGGACCAATGAATTTTGAATTTTTAAATTCTTGATATGACTTTTGATACAACTGGTATTCTTCCCTTTGCTGTTTTAATGCTTCTTGTTTTAAGCAAATTCTAATGGCTTGTAGCCCTTCAATTCCATTTTTAATGACATGAAATTTATCTACAATTTGAATGGCATTTGGGAAATTTTCTGTTGCAACAAGCTCAAAACTAGCCGCCATGTCTAGCGTAATAAATTTGACCTTGTTAAGCACGCTAGATCCAAATTTCTGAAAAATTAATTTAAGTTCCCTTGGGCGTATTGTCGAACATAAAACCGCTGTTTTACCTGTTTTAGCATTGCTTAGAACCGTGTAAAATTGTCCATTTATGTGTTTTTCGTCAATGGCCATATGTTGGTCTATCAACTCGGGTCTAAATATCGGAACAAATACCGTTTTGTCTAAACCATTACAGCTAGAAACCAAATCATGTTCATGAAGCTTTAAGCGGTTTTCTTGCGTAGAAAAATCGATTAAACTCCGTTTGATCCAACTATAAAACTTGGCGTATGGAAGACCCAAAACAGAGCTTATAACGGTCAAATCAAAAGGATGCTTACAAACCAATATCTTTTAAAAAAGCCCCAAAACCTTTAGTTGCTTTGGTGCCTTCGATTGCATAGTCATAATGATTTGAAAATCCATTCTCGTTCTCAATATCTCCCGTAGTACCTCAAAATTAAAATCACCCGCGACTTTTGCACCGTGGTTGTGGGTATTCCGGCCGGATACTTTGTTTTAAGTTTTACGCCTGCGCAAACAGGGACAGGAAGCTCCCTCAAGCTGCCATTACCCGTGATGTTGATGTGCGGAATGTTTAGTTGAAATGAGTCTGCTTTTCCTTTTCGCTCTATTTTTGTGATAAGCACTTGATTCCATAGCGTCCAAAATGTATCTGGCGCTAAGTGATCTAATGTTCCGTGTAGTCTTGTTTTGTTGTAGGTATTGTAAAATATTTTAAGTCGATTGTTTAGCTCATCTAGTGTTTCATAATATTTGTGATCAAGTGAGCGTGAAAGAATAGCGTGAAAACTCTCGATATGTCCATTTTCTTGAGGTGTATATGGATGAGTAAATACTTGGTTTAAATGATTTTCTTTAAAATAATCCTGAATAATTTTTGCTTCAAATCGCTTTTCATTATCATTTCTCACTTCGATTTTAATTTCTTTTTTAAGCATTTCATTTGGCTGTAAATAGTTAATAATAATTTCTTCCCAGGCGACTTTTACGTCTTCTTTTTTGATTGAAAGTGCCGCTTTCCAGTACAAGACTTTTCTGGTAAAACAGTCTATGACTGTGAAAATATAGGCATATCGATCAAGAGAAGTAATCCATTGTAGCTTTAGATCCATTTCCATAACCTCCAATGGGCCATTGGTTTTTACGCGTCTATATTTCACATACACCTTGGGTGTTTTTTTACGAAAATCGTGTAAAAGTTGGTATTCATTCATTAGCCGGTACACTTTTTTATGATTTACTTTATATCCAAAGTGCTGTAAATGAACAGTCATCGCTTTGTATCCGTAAGAAGTGTCGGGATTTAATAAAGTTGAAACCACCTTATTAACCACATCCATATTTGGGTTTTCTACCCATTGTTTGGTCTTACTGTTATAAAAGAGTGTGATCTCACTTGGCTTTATTCCAGCACTAGCGCGCCCTTTTGGTTTGTAATAATAAGTGTGTTTGGTTAATCCTGTGATGTTCAAACATGTGTCGCGAGTGAGTCCCCACCCAATAAATTTTCTAATCAAAGAACATTTTTCAGATGGGGATATTTCTTTTTTAGCAACTCATCTTTTAGCTTGCTTTCCAACTCCTTATCAGCAATAATTGCTCGGAGCGTAAGATTTTCTTTTTCAAGATCTTTGAAACGTTTCTCCTTTTCTTTGCTAAAACCATGGCTTAGACCCTGTTCGCCGTCATTATCGTATTTCTTTTTCCAATAATAAAATGTGGCAGGGTACAAGCCATACTTTTCCAAGGTGACTTTCACACCATTTTTTTTCGATTCTTGGAGAATTCTTAGCTTTTCCTCCTTACTGTGTTTCTTTGACATGGACATAATTACGAATAATTTTTTGTAATCTTGTCCGATAATTTAAGGGGCTAAAACATAGCATCAAATGGCAAGTGGACAAATGAAGAAGTATTAACTTTCAATTCGAAAGATTATTCGGTTGGGCATCCTTCTGTTAGTAAGGATGGAAAAACACTTTATTTTGCCTCAGATATGCCTGGTGGTTTTGGTGGAGCAGATATTTATAAGGTTGCATTAAACTCTGACGGAACTTATGGAAAACCAGAAAATCTGGGTAAAGCAATCAACACGGAAGCGCAAGAAATGTTTCCTTGGATTAACAGCGAGGGATATTTGTTCTTCTCGTCTAACGGTCATGTTGGACTCGGTGGTTTGGATGTTTTCGTTTTGTTTCCGCCCAAAGATGGTTTGTTTGGTAAATTGATGAATGTTGGAAAACCTGTGAATAGTCAAAAGGATGACTTCGCTTTCACGATGAACACTGATAATCTTACAGGATATTTTTCTTCCAACCGAGAAGGAGGCAAAGGAGATGATGATATTTATTCATACAATTTACTAAAACCTTTCAAAATTAGCCTAAAAGTGGAAGGGATAATTGCAGACCTTCGCACCAAAGCTATTTTGCCAGGAGCTATTGTTCAACTTACAGATGTTAAAGGAAATGTAATTCAATCTACAGTTGCGGATGCAACAGGCGCTTATGCTTTTGATGTTGAGCCAGATTTAGAGTATAAAATTGTTTCAACAAAAAATACTTATTTTGATAATTTCGGAACATTTACTACAAAGGATTTAGCTCCTACTGTAGAGGTGATTTCAAAAAATGTTGATTTAGAAAAAGATCCTGGACTGTCACTTTACGCATTAGTTTCTGATAGGAAATCGGGTACTCCAATTGATGGAGCTATCTTAACAATTGTGGATAACATTACTGGAGATAAAGTTATTTATACAACTCCTGCAACTGGAGATTATAGGCGAGCATTGGCAGACAAGAAATTGGATGACCGTGGAAGTTATAATATCACTATCGAAAAAGAAGGTTACTTCACTAAAACGATCACTTATGCAACTAAGTTTGTGAAGCCAGGACAGTATAATGTAAATGACGTGTTGGATTTAGGATTGGATCCTGAAGTTAAGGATTTGTCAGAATTGGTTCAAATCAATGACATTCGATTCGATTTAAATAAGTTCAACATTCGTCCTGATGCTGCAAAGGAATTAGATAAGGTGGTTGCGGTCATGAATAAGTATCCAAATATGATCATAGAATTAGGGGCACATACAGATTGCCGAGCTTCTTTCAAATACAACGAAACACTTTCTGACAAGCGTGCAAAAGCATCTGCGGCATACATTAAATCGAAAATTACAAAGCCTGAACGTATATATGGAAAAGGTTACGGTGAAGCGATCTTATTGAATGGATGCGCATGTGAAGGAACCGTAAAATCAACATGTTCTGAAGAAGAACATCAAAAAAACAGAAGAACCGAGTTCAAGGTTATTTCAAGCGGAAACAATGCCGTGAAGGTAATAAATACGAGTACGGATTCTTTTAAGAAACCTTAAATTTTATTATAGATTGACAAAATCCCTCATTAGTTTTTAAATTGATGAGGGATTTTTGCTTAAACAGTGTACAGTATCTTCATTATTTTCAGTTACTTTACTCTGATGAACAAACTACGGTTCCACTTAATCTTTTGGCTATTCATTGCCTTATACGTTTTCGATTATTTAATTGACGAATCAAGTATACAATGGAGTCTAATTTATACCGGCTTTGAGGTTCTTGTATACGCTTTCGAATTCTATATTAACTTATATTTTTTACTGCCATTTGTCCTCAAGAAAAAGGGTAGAGCGCTTTACTTTATTGGATTAATTGGCCTATTATCCATTTCCTTTTTATGCTATTTCTTGGCTGGAACCAATGATGTGTTGCTTTCTCCTAATGTTTCACGGGCCATAACTTCATTTCTATTGAATCATTTACTGTTCATTTTAATGTCCTATTTTGTGTGGTACTTTAATAAATTTGAATACGAGAAGCGAAAGTCATTACGTCTAGCAAATGAGAAACTTCAATCCGAAATATTGTTGTTAAAGTCACAAGTTAGTCCTCATTTTTTATTCAACGGATTGAATAATATTTACGCCTTGGCATTGCTGAAAAGCGACGATGCTCCCAAGATGATCAGTACCTTGTCCGATATTCTAAGGTATTTTTTATACAAAGGGAACGAAAAAGAAATTTACTTGTCAGAAGAAATTGAAATCATTGAAAAGTACATTCTTATTCAGAAATTCAGAGAAATTTCAGGAATGAAAAATATTAGTTTTGAAGTAACGGGCAATCCTCAGGAGTTGAAAATTCCACCGCTGATTTACATAAGTTTAATAGAGAATGCATTTAAGCACGGCGATGTAAGTGAAAATGAAAATGGCTTTGTTGCGATTAGTTTCAATTGCAGTCCTACTAAACTTGAGTTCGAAATAAAAAACTCCTACATAGAAAAAGAAGTGATTGACGGCATTGGTATTAAAAATGTCAAGGATCAATTGAATCTTATTTTTGAAAATCGACATGAAATAAGTATTAGTCAGCAAAATTGTGTTTATTGGCTTAAATTAGTGCTGCGCAATGATTGATTTAGAACAAAATACACCTACATACAAATGCTTGATCGTTGACGATGAGTCTTTAGCAGGTCAATTAATTAAATTGCATTTATCTCAATTTTCTTGGTGCGAATTGGTGGCCGTTTGTACTTCCACGAAAGAAGCGGGCATGCTACTTGAAAAACAACCGATCGATCTAATTTTCTTGGATATCGAAATGCCTAATCAAACAGGCATTGAATTTTTAAAACAATTAGAGCAGGCTCCAAAAATAATTATGACCACCGCGTATTCAGAATTTGCATTGGATGCTTTTGAACTGAACGTGTTAGATTATATTCTTAAACCTGTTACCTTCGAAAGATTTGATATAGCGATGAAAAAGGCGCATGAGCTTTTTGAACTGGAAAGAAATTCGAAAGTTTTGAGTACCATACAAAAAGAAAAAAAGTCTATTTTAATCAAAACTAGCAATCAATTAGTGCGAATATTAATAGCTGACATTCTATTTATTGAAGGTTTACATAAGTATGTTAAAGTTGTTTGTGCAACTAAAACATACACTACCCTTGGATCTTTGACAATGATGGAAAATGAATTAGCGCCAGAAGGATTTTACCGATGTCATCGTTCATTCATTATTAACTTAGAAAAGGTGGAGAAAATAGAAGGACATAAAGTACATTTTGGAAGTCATTCTGCGGCAATTAGTAAACTAAATAAATCCGAATTAGTGTTGAAATTGAGTCAATATTAGCACGAAATTGTCTTTCTGTACCCAAATAGATGCTTTTGGGAGAAATAATTTGAAAGTTATAGATTTCAGAAATACTTTTGGAAAGTAATTAAATATATAAATCATGAAAATTCAAGCGATTCTAATTGTATTATTTTTCTCAGCGCACGTTAATCTATGTGCTCAAACGTATACTATGCCCCCTGAACATGAATTGCACGAGGGCACTTGGTTGCAATGGCCACATCAATACGAGTATGGTAGTCTTTACAGAAATAGATTGGACGCGACTTGGGTTGCCATGACACAAGCGTTAGTAGGAGGTGAAAAAATACACATCATAGCGTATAACAATACAGAAAAAACTAGGATCATTGCGTTACTAACGGCTGCGGGAGTTTCTCAAACAAATGTAGATTTTAAGGTTTATCCAACTAATGATGTTTGGGTTAGAGACAATGGCCCGATATTCGTTCGTGATAATTCGGGAGTATTAAAAATTCAAGACTGGGGATTCAATGGTTGGGGAGATTATAATTTCAACCTGTGTAATACTATTCCGACATCAATTGGAAATGATATCAGTGTCCCTGTAATTAATCTAAATACAACAATGGTGAACGAAGGTGGTTCGTTCGAACTGGATGGTGACGGTGTTTTTATTGCAACTAAAAGTTCAATTTTGAGTCAAGCCCCATTAAGTTCGGTTAGAAATCCAGGCATGACACAAGCTCAAGCAGAAGCCATTTTTGTAACCAACTTGAGTGTTACTAAGTTTATCTGGCTCGATGGCGCGTTTAGCGCAGATGACATAACTGATTATCATATTGATGGATTTTTTAAGTTCATCGATAACCATTCTTTCATTACGATGAGTGATACTGATTTGGCTTATTGGGGAATTACTCCAAGCGATATTGCCGTGATCAACAACGCTTCTAACGCAAACAATGTTCAGTATACCAAAACAATATTGCCATTAACGCAAAATGATGTAACTACCGCATATGGAAATAACCTTGGTTATAAAGGTTCTTACCTTAATTTCTATATTGGAAATGACGTAGTGTTAGTTCCAAATTATTCGGATCCTAACGATGCGGTAGCCAATGCATTGATTCAAGGTCTTTATCCTACAAGAACGGTTGTAGGCATAGATGTTAGGAACTTATATGAAAATGGGGGTATGGTACACTGTGTGACACAACAACAACCAACGGCAGTGGCGGTTAACGCGATCAACGAACCGAAGGCATCTAGGCCTGGAGTAACAATGGAGCAAAACTTCCCTAACCCAAGTAATGGTTTGTCAACGGTTAAATTACATTCAGATCGTACGGTTCATTGTCAAATAGAAATCTATTCTATGCTTGGTGAGTTGTTGGAAGTCGTTATGGATCAACAAGTAGAAAAAGGCGATTATACGTTCTCGCTTGATACTCGAAACCTTGACAACGGCTTATATAATTATGTATTGAAAGTGGATCACGTCATTATAGATAACAAAAGGTTAGTTGTCTTGAATGAGTAAATCAACACGTTTTTACTACTTTGATCGATTTAGTAAATGCTGAATTTCGTTTGAACAATAGAAGTTCATAGTGTTCATTCGACGGAAATGTTGAAGCAATTCGAGTTTCTCAGAATACTTGTTTTATCGAAATATGAGTGAGTATTTAAGTGTGCTAGTCCAAGATCTATGAATTTTATTGATACTAAGGGCTTTGGTTGTTATTTGCTTAAGAGATGCAATCAACGACTTGGTTCATAGATGTATTGTCTATAAATCAATGAGTTATTAGAAATTATGTTGATTTTTTTTCAAATCGCATGCTCTGCTACGAAATATTTTTGCAATATATATTTACTCTGTATGCCTATTACATTGGGTTTGATGAGGCTGTTAAATTAGCAAGTATTTTTTCGTTAAAAAAACAACGTATATAGCGGACGCTGTGAAATTATTTTTTGTAGATTAATAATTTTATTTTATGTTTGTTTTAAATTACAAAGTTTTAATCAACTTAATAACACTACAACTACTACCATGAAAAGTAAATTTTCAATAGTTTCCACGCTGCTGCTTTGCGTTGTTGGATTCTTTCAAACTACAATATATAGCCAATCTGATGGTTGTGCCGGAGTACCAGCTTTAGCGGTTGGTGCTACATGTGTTAACACCGCTTACAGTGTGCCTGGCACCTTTGCCAACAGTGGTCTTGTTCTTTCTACTTGTAATCTTTTGGACCGTGATGATGGTTGGTATTCATTTACTGCAACTTCAACATTCACCAATATCAACGCAACAGCGGTTGGTCAGGATTTGGCATTAGCAATTTGGTCTGCATGTGGTGGGGGCGCTCAACAAGGATGTAGCTACGCGGCAAGTGGTGCAACAGCAAGTGTCGGTATTCCAACGGTTATTGGCACGGTATATTTTGTACAATTGCACCGCCAGTCGGGTAATGGAACAGCAAGTATTTCTGGTAATATTTGTGTATTTAATTCGCCACCGCCGCCTGCAAATAACGAATGTTCGGGAGCAACTACGCTTACCGTAAATCCAGCATTGGTTTGTACCGCACAAACAGCAGGTACGGTCTTAAATGCAACAACTTCTCCTCAAGCCAATGGATGTTTTGGTTCTGCCGATGATGATGTTTGGTACAGTTTTACAGCAACAAATGCAACTCAATATCTATCGTTAAACAACGCAGCAGGATCAACAACCGATTTATACCACAGTGTATATGCAGGAACATGCGCAGCTCCTGGTGCAGCATTAGTATGCAGTGATCCTAATACAAGTACAGTTACTGGTTTAACGGTTGGTAATGTGTATTATGTCAGAGTGTATACATGGACAGCAACTTCCGGGCAAACCTCTACTTTTGACGTATGCGTAACGTCACCACCACCACCACCGGCCAACAACGATTGTCCAGGTTCTGTAAACCTTACTGTCAATCCAGGGCTAACTTGTACAACGGTAACTCCTGGAACAATAGCCAGTGCAACGGCATCTGCACAAGCAAATCCAACATGTTTTGGTACGGCCGATGACGATGTTTGGTATACATTTACAGCAACTAGTACAACACATTATATCAATTTGAACAATGTGGCTGGTTCAACAACAGATCTTTATCATAACCTTTACACTGGAGCATGCGGGTCTTTAAGCGCGCCTTTATTGTGTAGTGATCCGAACAGCAGTACAGTTACTGGTTTAACCATAGGAACGGTATATAGGTTGCGTATTTATTCTTGGACCGCCACAGCAAACCAAACTTCGACTTTTGATGTTTGTATAGGAACACCACCACCACCACCGGCAAATGATAATTGCGGGGGAGCCATAAACGTTCCAGTAAATGTTGGGGCGTTATGTACTTTAACTACACCAGGAACGGTTGCTAGTGCAACTGCATCGGGACAAGCAAACGGTTGTTTTGGAACAGCTGATGATGATGTTTGGTTTAGTTTTGTTGCCAATAATGCAACACAATATATTAACTTGAATAACCTTACCGGTTCTACTACGGATATGTATTTTAACGTATACTCTGGAACATGTGGTACCCCTGGGGCAGCCATATTGTGCAGTGATCCAGAAAGTGGAGTGGTATCAGGTTTAACGGTTGGGAATACCTACCTTATTCGCGTATATACATGGACCGGAACAACCGGACAAACATCGTCGTTTAACCTGTGTATTACACCACCACCACCACCACCACCAAATGACAACTGTGGAGCAGCAACGAATGTTCCGGTTACACCAGCAGCGGGAGCTTGTGGCGGAGTAGCTTCGTACCTTACAGGAGCAACAGCCTCGGCCCAAGCAAATGCATGTGGAGGTACAGCTGATGATGACGTTTGGTACTCTTTTGTAGCAACAACTACAGCAGCACTTATTAATCTAACAAGCATTTCTGGTTCAACAACAGATTTATATCATTCTGTATATGCAGGAACGTGTGGAGCGCCAGGGGTTGCCCTTGTATGTAGTGATCCTAATAATAGTGCAGTAACTGGTTTAACGGTAGGTAATACCTATTTTGTAAGGGTATACACTTGGACTGGAACAACCGGACAAACTGTTAATTTTACAGTATGCGTGCAAGCAACAGGTCCGTGTGGAACGCCAAATAATCAAGATTTCTGCGTAGCTCCGGCAATTATTACTCAAAATGTTGGATCATTCTCAGCAAATACTTCTGGGACGTTTACACAAGATCAACCGGCAAATTTGAGTACTATATTCTGTGGTTCGATAGAAAACAACTCATGGTATGAATTTGTTGCTGATGCTGTGACCGAAACTTTTAACTTTACAAGTGTAACAGGTTGCGCCTCGGGTATTCAAGCTGAGGTCTACAATGTTACTGAGAATGGAAGCGGCTGTTGTACTAACTTTGCTAGTGTTTCAAATTGCTTCAATCCTGGAACTGCAACTACAGGAATTGTAACCGCTACTCCATTGGTCATTGGTAATACATACCGATTGATGGTGGATGGAAACGGTGGTGCAATTTGTAATTTTACCGTTAGTGGTTGGACAGCAACAGGTATCATCGTTCTTAACGTAGAGTTGAAAGAATTATCAGGAATAGGTTTTGAACATGAAAATATTATATATTGGACAACAAGTTCTGAAAAAGACAATTTACGCTTTGATGTTCAACGCTCATTTGATGGAATCAATTTCTCAAAAATTGGAGAAGTAGATGGTCATGGAACGAAAGTAAGTCAAACCAAATATAGTTTCACTGATGAAAACATTAGAAAAGGGGCAACCTATTATCGTTTAAATCAAATTAATATAGACGGTGGAAGTAATCTTTCAGATCCTATTGTATTAAACCGCGCAGTTAAAGAAGATTTACTGATTTATCCTAATCCAGCAAACGATAAGTTGTTTGTAGAATTTGACAATCAATCAAACTCTAAAGTTCAAATTATTGACATCGAAGGGAATATTCTCCTCGAAACAATTTGGAATGAAGTAGGGGAACAGTCGATTGCAATCAGTTTAGAATCTTTGAAGTCTGGAAGCTACATCATTCGTTTAATGACCGATGATAAACTTCCAATTAATAAACTATTTAACAAACTATAAGATGAAATATTTCGCACTAATTATTACGCTCGTTACTTGTTTAACGGCTTCAGCTCAATCGGACAAGCAGCGTGTGGAAAAAGCTGTTTTTGCTCAAACGCATGAAGCTCAAACAATTATTTGCACCAAAATCATGATTCATGATCAAGTATTAAATCACGTTGATATAAAGAATTTTGAAAATGCTATATATACAAAAGAAGGAATCGTTTTTACCTCGAATTTGCAAGGAAAGGAATTCTTTATTTATCATTTTGATAACATAGATTGGGGAACAATTAAAACGTTTCTAATTCCATTCGCTACTTCATTTGATAAAGAAAGTGAAGGTGTGGTATCAGAATCAGCACTGCTGGAATTGTATCAAAAAATGTAATTATATGTTCATTAATTAATAATGAATTAGAAATAATAAACGAAAACAGCTTGACCTATCAAGCTGTTTTTTGTTTACAATAATAGTGTAAATCATAAGTTCTAACTATCATTAGCAAAAAAATCGGTGCCGTTGAATTTTGAAAGTTTATATAAAGAATACAAGAATATGGTGTATAACCTAGCTTTGCACTACGTTCAAAATTCTGAAGATGCTGAAGAAATCACACAAGATGTTTTTGTTTCCGTCTTTAAATCTTTAGACGACTTTAATAAAAATGCGAAAGTAAGCACTTGGATTTATCGTATTACCATTAACAAGTCGCTTGATTTTCTAAAAGCAAAAAACACAAAAAAGAGATTTGGGTTTTTAACCTCGTTGTTTCACGCGGACAGTAATGAATTAAAACACGACATTTCTACTTTTGATCATCCAGGGGTTCAACTTGAAAGTAAAGAAGCTATACAGCAATTATTTTCCTTGATTAATACCTTACCTGAAAATCAAAAAACGGTATTAATCTTAGTAAAAATTGAAAACAAATCACCGAGTGAAGTTGCAGAAATAATGAAGATGAGCTATAAAGGTGTAGAGTCACTGTTGCAGCGGGCAAAAACAAATTTGGCAAATAAAATTAATACGGCAAAGGATATTTAATTATTTGTCGTCTAACATAAAAGTAATAGAATCAATTTGAAATTGAACCTAGATAAATTAAAAGAAATTAATAAAGTGGATGCTCCAGATTATTTGTGGACGCGCATTCAACAAGCCGTGGAATCGAGTGCAGAGACTAAATTTTCTACAAAATGGTCTTATGCTTTAGGCATTGCTGTTATATGCTTGGTGTGTTTAAATTCCTCTTTGTTCTTCAGTAATTTTAACGGGGATACAAAAGAAATTGATCTTGTCGAAACGTTAAATTTAGATTCAAATAACACATTATATAATGAATAAAATAAAGGTATTATCTTGGTTGGTTGTCATATTGGTAATCATTAATGTAGGAGTTGTTTCAATGATGGTTTTTAATAAACCGCCTCACCCTATGCACCATGAACCAAAATCAATAATTATTGAAAAGCTAAAATTAGATGCTGCTCAAGTTGTTGAGTATGAAAAATTGATTACTGGCCACAAGCGGGGAATTAAGGAAACAGGACAACACATGCAACGCTTAAAAAATGAGTTATATAGTTTGTTGAACAACGAGCTAAATGAATCAAAAAGAGATTCACTAATTTCAGAAATTGGTAACTGCCAAGTGAAAATTGAAAATATACATTACGATCACTTTATGGATCTTAAAGGAATATGTACCAAAGCACAACTTCCGTTGTTCAAAAAGTTGACCGTAGAAATTGCTCGATTATTTTCGCCACACCCGAAAAGACGTTAACACGTATGAAGCGGTGCTGTAATATTGCGTTCTGTTTGGTTTTCATGGTCAATGCTATGGCACAAGAAAACACGGGATTAAAAATGATTTTCAAGCCATTCTTTGGATCTACTCGCTTAAGTTTAGACTCAATATATCGTGTTAATACCCAAGATTCAATTCAATTTAATAATTTCAAATTTTATGTATCTAAGGTTGAGTTATTAAACACAGGGAAATCGGTATTCAAGGATGAGCAATTAGGGCATTTGATTGATGCGTCAATCAAAGATGCACAAGAAATTCTTTTAGACGTTAGTGCAAATCTACACTTTGATCAAGTAAGGTTTTCAATTGGTATCGATAGCGTCACAAATGTTGTTGGAGTTTTAGGCGGTGACTTAGATCCAACCACTGGCATGTATTGGTCGTGGCAAAGCGGCTACATTAATATAAAATTGGAAGGGAAAAGCAATATGTCTTCCGACAGAAAAAGTGAATTCGCCTTTCATTTGGGTGGATATCAATTTCCTAATATTGGGATACAAACAATTGATTTTAGTGTAAATAATCCTACCGGTATTGAGATAGATATTGATTTAAATTTTTTCGTAAATCAACTGAATCTTTCGCAACAACATCACATCATGTCGCCAAGTTTCAAAGCTGTTACCCTTTCGCAGTTGTTTGGTCAATCGTTTAAATTGAGTGATACAAAATGAAGCGAGTCTTTATATTAACTGGTGTGATCGTTGTTTTATCAGCATTCATTACAGCTACAAAGAATTTATTCATTGTTCCTAAAGGTTGGCCAAAACCTGTTTATAATTTTTCCAAAAATCCATTGACGGAAGAAAAAGTAGCTTTAGGTAGAATACTTTTTTATGACCCAATTTTATCCTTAGATAATTCTATTTCTTGTGCAAGTTGTCATGCTCAGTATACTGCATTTGCACATGTTGATCATCAATTAAGTCATGGAATTTTTGACAGTATTGGAACAAGAAATTCTCCGGCATTAATGAATCTTGCATGGCAAAAACTATTTATGTGGGACGGAGCAATTAATCATTTAGACGTACAAGCCTTGGGTCCGATAAGTCATCCTAGTGAAATGGCTGAAAGTATATCCAACGTTGTCAAGAAAATTAATTCGGATGTGAAATACAGGGGTATTTATTTCCGAGCATTCGGTGATAGTATTGCAACAGGAGAACGGACATTAAAGGCAATTTCACAATTCATGCTAACATTGGTGAGTTCAAATTCAAAATATGATAGTGTGATGAGGCACCAACAAAAATTCACGAAGCAAGAAAAATCTGGTTTAGCATTGTTTGAAGTGAATTGTGCATCTTGCCATCCTGCACCACTTTTCACTACCAACGAATTTGAAAACAATGGTCTAAAACTCGACGAATTTTTGAAAGATTTTGGCAGATTACGTGTGACGAACAAGTCAGAAGATTCTTTAAAATTTAAAGTTCCTACGTTGCGTAATATTGAGTTTTCGTTTCCCTACATGCACGACGGTCGCTTTACAACATTAAATGAGGTAATAAATCATTATACGAGTGAGGTACAACTTAGCCCAACGTTAAACAAAAAATTAATAAATCCGGTTAAGCTTAGCGCAAACGAGAAAGTAGATTTGGTAGCTTTTTTGTTGACGTTAACAGATAAAAAATTTCTGTTTAACCCTAAGTTTGGCTATTTGAAGTTAAAGTGAGATAGCGCAAAATCCCAAATGCTCACTGTTTCCAAATAATGTTTTTACACCACTTATCGTCTTATTTTTAGATTATCATAAAAATAATCCTGCGCAATTGAAGGGTATTTAATGTAAAAAATATTTCTAGCGAAGGAAAAGAAAATAAGTAGCGTCTAACTCTGTAATGAAATCATTTATGAAGAAAATTACACAATTAATTATCGCTGTACTGGGAGTCTCCAATATCATTTGTGCTCAAACGTTTTATGATATCAATACAATACAAGACATACGAATTGTATTTGTAGAAACTAATTGGGATGCATTATTAGATGCGCAAGCGAGTGGAGCAGAAAATTATATAGCTGCACAATCCGTTACAATTAATGGAGTATTGCTTCCAAATGTTGGGGTTAAATACAAGGGGAATAGTTCTTACAATGCTGGCCAGGTGAAAAATCCAATACATATTGAATTGGATACTTATCAAGCGCAAGATTATGATGGGTATACAGACATTAAATTAAGCAACATAGCATTCGATCCGTCTTACATTCGTGATAACTTAGCCTATACTTTGTTGCGCCAATACATGCATGCACCATTATCGAATTTCGCGAATTTGTACATCAACGGAAATTTAATAGGATTATATACGAGTACAGAATCGATTTCTAAGAAATTTGTGAATAATCATTTTTACTCCAACAGCAACACTTTTATAAAATGTAACCCAATTGGTGGTGCAGGTCCTATGTCCACAAGCTTTCCTAATTTAGCTTATTTAGGCACCGATAGTACGAGTTATTACAGTGCTTATGAAATGAATTCAGCTACAGGCTGGCAAGATCTAATTGATTTAACAAATACGTTGTCTAATAATATTACAGCGATAGAGTCCATGCTTGATATTGATAGAGTACTTTGGATGTTAGCTTTTGATAATGTAACGGTTAATTTGGACAGTTACTTGGGCCAATTTAAGCAAAACTATTACTTATACAAAGATGAAAATGGCAGATTCAATCCTATTATTTGGGATATGAATATGTCGTTTGGAACATTTGCAATGACCGGAACAATTTCATTATCAAATACTACAGCGAAAAGACAACTTACTCATTTGCTGCACGCTGGAGATGCTGCTTGGCCGTTGGTTCAAAAGTTATTAGCAGTGCCAAGGTATAAGAAAATGTACTTGGCTCACTTTAGTACAATATTAACTGAAAATTTTTCAAATACGAGTTATACTACAACGGCTCAAACCTTACAAACTCTAATCAATCCTTCTGTTGCAGCAGATGTAAATGGATTCTATTCATTCACGCAATTTCAAAACAGCATGACCACAGATGTAACTAGTGGAATGAATACGGCTCCTGGTATTAGCAATCTAATGGGAGGCCGTTATACTTATTTATCGACACAATCGGATTTCACAAACACTAAACCTACAATCACAAGTGTGACTCCTTCAAACGCTAGTCCCGCCGGGAATAGTTCAATTTATATAACAGCCAACGTAATCAATACAAATACTGACGCAGTTTTTTTAGGATATAGGGCAGCAATTGCGCTTCCATTTACGAAGACGCTAATGTACGATGATGGCGCACATGGTGATGGCGCAGCTGGTGATAACGTATATGGTGCTTCTCTCTTGATTTCAAACTCCTATATGCAATATTACATTTACGCAGAAAACAATAACATTGGAATGTTTTCACCGGAGCGAGCAGAGCATGAATTCTATACCATTAACGCAATTTATCCTACTATAAATGCTGGAGAATTAGCCGTGAACGAAATCATGGCCTCTAATGTAAGTACGGTAACAGATCCTAATGGGCAATACGAAGATTGGGTTGAGTTGTACAACAATTCTGCTAACACCCTAAGTTTAGATAATTTATACATGTCTGATGGAGTTACAAACATGGTACAATGGCAATTTCCAGCTGGAATTACAATTGCACCTAACAGCTATTTAATTGTTTGGTGTGACGGAGACACAACACAGTCAGGGCTACATACCAACTTCAAACTAACTAGTGCCGGTGAAAATGTCGTACTTTCTTATGCCAACGGAACGGTGGTGGACAATGTAGCGTTTGGACTTCAAACTGCGGATGTTGCCTATGCTCGTATACCGAATGGCACTGGTAGTTTTGTAAATCAATCGCCTACTTATTTAGCGAATAACGAAACTGCATCATTGTCATCGCATGAAGATTTCGGAAACTTTCTTACCAGCTATCCAAATCCTACGAACGGAGTTGTTTCAGTAGCGAATCAAAAGTATGCGATCAACGAACTTGCTATTTACAACCTTCAAGGTCAATTGTTGTTTGAAAATAAATATACCGCAACGCATGAAGTAAAATTTGATTTCAGTAATTACACCGATGGCGTTTATATGCTCATTGTAAATAAAAACACAACTATTAAGATTATTAAAAATTAATTAATTTCAAGAATCATGAAAAAAACAATTTTAACTCTTACGCTTTTTGCGAGTATTACTGGCTTAAAAGCGCAAACCAATCCTGTAATTACTGCTTGGTTGCAAAATACAACCGGAATTATGGGAAGTCATTATGTGAGTGGTAACTCAACACCTATTGCTGATGCAGTTGCTGCGAATGTGCAAACGGTACAATATTCGGCTGGTTCGGTTTATGTAACCACACACGGAATACCAGCATATATAACAGGACCATTTTTGGATGGAAATCCGTCTTTGGCTACAGATCAAGCTGCCATCTTCAAATTTCCCTTAGTTCCTTCACAAAATACAGGAGTTGCTACTGCAACAACTGGTGGAAATATTGGTGTGTTTGTTAATGGTGTTGCCTTATTTGATTACCGTGATGGAGTGGCTTGGAATGCAACAACCAGTGCGTTATGCGGCGGCCCTGGTAATCCGCCTTGCCCAGGTGGAATGGGTGCAGTTAACGATTGGAATAGAGATGCAATTCCTGCAGAAAGAGCTGGTTTTGATTGCTCTAAAGCCCATCCAGCAATGGGAAATTACCATCACCATCAAAATCCGAGTGCGTTTAATTTGGATTTAACGGTACTTTCTACAATTTGTACATTGTATCCTTCAGATGGTTTGTATGCAATAAATGCGAGTAGCCACTCCCCATTAATCGGTTTTGCATACGACGGTTTTCCAATATACGGAGCATACGGTTATGCAAACACGGATGGAACTGGAGGGGTTGCGAGAATGCAATCTTCTTACAGTTTACGAGCAATTACCACGAGAACAACTTCTCCAACAGGTGCTGCGGTTACTACTGGACCAGCGGTGAGTGCTACCTATTTCTTAGGATATTTTAGAGAAGATTACGAATACATTGCTGCTTCGGGTCATTTGGATGAACACAACGGTCGTTTTTGTGTAACACCTGAATATCCATTGGGAACGTATGCATATTTTTGTACCGTGGATGCCAATCATAATTCAGCATATCCATATGCAGTTGGTCCAACATTCTACGGTAATAAAGTTGCTGCAAAAGTTACAACTATTGGTGAAACGGTAACTACTTACACATCTGTTGCGGGTGTCGATAATTTTGAAATTAGCGATTTGACAATTTCGGTATATCCAAACCCTGCGGATGAATTTTTGGCCATTCAATTAGCTACTTTAGTGAAACAACAAGTTAACGTTGAACTTTTCGATATGAATGGCGCAAAAATTACGAGTACCGTTATTAATACAGGTTCAACGATTGCCTATTTAGACACTAGAACGTTGTATAATGGAGTATACATGTTGAGGTTGACTAACGACAACGAAGTCATCACGAAAAAGGTGGTAATCGACAGAAAATAGTCTTACAAATCAATTCATAAAAGCTAAGCTATTCATATAGTTTGGCTTTTTTATGCTAGCGATTTAAACTCTTAGCTTTTGTCTGGATAATAAACGCAACTGGTTTGCCTTCAATTTTACTTTCTAACCAAGAAATTATATCCAAATATAGAAATGCGCGTTTTTCATAAGGATGTTGCTCGAATACTTTAAGACGAGCCAAAAGGTTCTTAAATTCGGTTTTTAATTGGTCAGGAAAAATTGAACCGAGATTTTTTAAGAACCGAATCATTTCACGTTGTACCTCATGTAAGTCGTTCATTTTGAGTAAAAATTGATAAGTGCTTTTCAATTGACGTTCCAATTCACTTTCTAAATTGGCCTCATAATGAGCAACTAAATTCAAAACACGGGCAAAGCACATCAAATCTTCTCGCATGGATAGATTTTTGTTTTTTACAATCTTATTCAAGTATTCAATGCACTTTAAGTTGTCTCCTTTTCCAAAGTATAAACAGGCTATTTTATAATAGAAAACCATAGTATGATGCTCATCTATTCGGTCTTCGTTTTCTTGTAGCTTTTTAATTACTTCGTCTACTAAATAAGTGCCACCTTCGAAATCACCTTTCAAAAAATGCAAATTAAATTTACTGTAATAGTAGCATAAAAAGTAGAGTGAATTAATGTTGTCATTCTTTGGAAATGCTTCCAAATTGATCGTATTTTCTAACTTTTCTAATACCTCTTTGATGTATGATTTGTGTTTGATTAAATACAAGCATTCTAATAAATAACTATTGCCTTTAATGTACCAAACCGGATTCAAAAAGATCATTTGTGGATTATGGTTAAATAGTTCTATCCATTTCATGCAATATTTATAACACGATAAAAAATCCTGAATTAAAAAACTATACCATACATGTGCTTGATACAGCCATAATTTCTCCCGAAACCCCAAGTTTTCGATTTCGTAACTAGGCATTTGATTTTTGAAGTAAAGACTTATCTCTTGCACTTCTTTGTCACTTTTTGCATAGCCACTTTTTAGCATGGTACTATACAATTGAAGGGATAAATTGGAAAGTTTGCTCGCAATTACGTTTTGCTGACTAAGTTCTTTTGCTTGAATACTTAATTCGTCAGCTCTACTTCCAATACTACGCGTAATGTATTGCGATTCTATCACTTTTTCGAGCTCAAGAATTTCATAAGCAATGTTTTTCTCTTCGTGCTCAATGGCTGTTTGCTTAGTCTTATCTAATATTTTGAGACTCTGTTTATATAATCCCTTGTGGTATAAAATTGTAGCAAAATCTAGTTGTTCTCGAATTTGAATTCTAATATTTTGATGTACAGGATTTAAACGTAAACTGATTAATATTTGTTTGTATAAATGCGCTTTAATATTGGAAAGCTGTTGCTTACTAACGATGTTACTTTTAAGTATTAACTCTTCATTGTAACTAGTCATTTTGTCTAAAAGTGTGAATAATTGGATAAATTTCGCATCAATGTTATCGCCCAAACGATTTACATAGAGCTTAAATTGCCTTTTCTCAGACCTAGAAAGGGAAGATATTAATACAAATAAATTATCTTTTACTAAGTTAGCCATCGTAATAATTATCTTATTAATATATTGATTAGCAATACATTAAGTTAATATACTTTCAGTTTAGTAGTGTAGAAATTACGTTTTAGCGTTTTTTGTCGACCTACTCGAGCACTAGTTTTGACCGCGAATAGAAAACCAAAACTAAGCTTAATAATTGAAATGGAAAATCAAAGGATACAAATATTTGATACAACCTTGCGAGATGGCGAACAAGTTCCGGGATGTAAATTGAACACAGATCAGAAAATTGTAATTGCAAGAAGATTAGATGAATTGGGTGTGGATGTTATCGAAGCTGGTTTTCCAATCTCTAGTCCGGGTGATTTTAAATCGGTGCAAGAAATAGCTAAAATTGTTCAAAATGCAACAGTTTGCGCATTGACGAGAGCAGTGAAAGGCGACATAGAATCAGCAGCAAGATCTTTGGAATTTGCTAAGAAACCAAGAATCCATACTGGGATTGGAACGTCCGAAACACACATTAAATATAAATTCAATAGTTCACGTGATCAGGTAATCGATCGCGCCATTGACGCCATTGCTTATGCGAAAACCTTTGTGCATGATGTTGAGTTTTATGCGGAAGATGCCGGAAGAACTGAAAATGAATTTTTGGCAAAAGTTTGTACGGAAGCCATCAAAGCTGGTGCAACGGTATTAAATATTCCAGATACAACGGGGTATTGCTTGCCTAGTGAATATGGTGCTAAGATTAAATATTTGAAAGATCATGTTTTAGGCATTGAGCATGTAATTCTTTCGTGTCATTGTCACAATGATTTAGGTCTTGCAACCGCAAACTCAATTGCGGGTGTGGTTAATGGAGCGCGACAAATAGAATGTACGATAAATGGAATCGGTGAGAGAGCAGGAAATACTTCGTTGGAAGAAGTAGTTATGATTTTGAGACAACATCCATACTTAGGATTTGATACGGGCATTAATGCTAGATTATTATACGATACAAGTTTAATGGTGGCGGAAAATATGGGAATGATGGTACAAGCCAATAAAGCGATTGTTGGAGCCAATGCTTTTTCACATAGTTCTGGTATTCATCAAGATGGAATGATCAAAAATAGACAGACCTATGAAATAATGAATCCACTCGATGTTGGGGTAAGTGAATCTGCAATCATCTTAACAGCAAGAAGCGGAAGAGCAGCTTTAGCTTACCGTGCAAAGAAAATTGGGTATGAATTGACCAAATTACAATTGGATAAAGTTTACCTTGAATTTTTAAAATTTGCCGACCGTAAAAAGGAAATAATAGACCGTGACGTGCATGAAATTATGCACTTGAATAAAATTAGAAGTTTAATATAATCAAAATGAAAAATAAAACACTTTTTGATAAAGTTTGGGACAGGCACGTAGTCACTACCGTTGAGAATGGACCGCAAGTGCTCTACATTGATAAGCATTTAATCCATGAAGTTACAAGTCCTCAGGCTTTTGCTGAATTAGAACAACGTAAAATTCCTGTGTTTCGTCCTGAAAAAATTGTAGCTACAATGGATCATAATGTGGCAACTCGAGATCAGCATTTGCCGATTAAAGATGATTTGGCGCGCAAACAAATTGAGCAATTGACTGCTAATTGTGAAAAAAACAACGTGTTATTGTATGGTTTAGGACATCAATATCAAGGGATAATCCATGTAATTGCACCAGAATTGGGTATCACACAACCGGGAATGACGATTGTTTGTGGCGACAGCCATACTTCTACGCATGGAGCATTTGGAGCAATTGCATTTGGCATTGGTACAAGTCAAGTAGCACAAGTTTTTGCAAGTCAATGTTTGTTGTTGGATAAACCCAAAAGTTTACGGGTGAATGTGAATGGAAAATTAGCACTTGGTGTAACGCCAAAAGATGTTATTCTCTACATTATTGCAAAAATCGGAACTAATTCTGGTACGGGTTATTTCTGTGAATACGCTGGAAATGTATTTCGGGAAATGAGTATGGAAGGTCGTATGACCGTCTGTAACATGAGTATTGAAATGGGAGCCAGAGGAGGAATGATTGCACCCGATGAAACAACTTTTGAGTATGTAAAGGGAAAGAAATTTGCGCCAACCGGAAAAGAGTTGGAAGATAAAATAGCAGATTGGAAACAATTGGCTACTGACATTGATGCAGTTTTCGATAAGGAATATGATTTTGACGCAACGGAGATTGCTCCGATGATAACCTATGGAACTAATCCTGGAATGGGGATTAAAATAACAGAAAATATTCCAAATATTCAGGATGCATCTTTCGAAAAATCGATTGCCTACATGGGTTTTGAAAAAGGGGA
>JAYSRU010000270.1:0-7335 GCA_043720875.1 Crocinitomicaceae bacterium | reverse complement strand
CAAGTTTTTCTCCCGAATAGTAAATGGGCTGCAATCCTTTGACCAAGTTTTGCGCGCCTACTACTGCAATTTCTGGGTGCGTAATGTTAAACGAAGACCCAAAGATGGATGGTTTGCCAAAAACAACCATCAATACATTTGGCTTTAAATTCGGTAAAATCCATTTTATACCTTGAAACCAAACCAACTCTATACTCCCTGTATCGTCCTTAAATCGAGCCGTTAGCCGCTTTTGTTTACCAAAAGAGACTTCTTTAACTTGTGTTATGAATCCTTTTAGTTGTACGTAGCTATCAATTTCTGGAACTTGTGAAACCGTATGAAAAATAGATTTATCCACGTAGCGAAAAGGAAAATAATGTAGCAAATCGTTGAATGTAAATATCTTGGATTCTTTTCGCAAAACTTCAGCTCTCGACGGACCAACACCTTTTAAAAATTCAATCTTTGTTGAGAGAAAATCGCTCATAGTTCAATTATTTATCCAAAAACAAAAGGAAGCAACGTGTGAATACTAGGAAATTTATTGATACTCCCATCCATATTGACTAAAATGATTGGGAATTCGCTTGCTTGACGCTTCTGAGTTTCGGCCATAACCTGCCTACAAGAACCGCATGGACTCAACTTAGCATTTTTCCCAATAAAATCGCCAACTGCCACAATGACTAAAGCTTTAACAAGAATACCAGAAAACTGCGCTCCTGCATAAAATAACGCCACCCTTTCTGCGCAAAGTCCAGACGGATAGGCAATATTTTCTTGATTACTTCCTAAAACAATTTCACCATTTTCTAGGGCTAAGCACGCACCAACTTTAAAATTACTATACGGAGAATACGAGGACCTACACGCCTCAAATGCTTTATCAACATACAATGACTCTTCTTTACTTAATTCTTCCTTCGAAGAAAACGATTCAAACCGTAAAATAATTTCATTCTGCATACTTCAAAGATAAACTTCCTAACTTAACTTTTAGGGAAAAACAGTAAAAATTCTGTAAAAAGGTAAAGAATTCGTAATATTATGTTAATATTGTGGAAGCATGACAGAATTAGAAAATGTATTACAATCGATGACACCAATAACCTTGGAAGAGATGGACACCGTTAAATTAATGAACCGTGTTGATACAAAATTTGCATTCTCTGTTGAGGAATTAATTACATTCTTACCTGAATTATCCAAATCATATAAAATTCTTGAGGTTAAAGGAACGCGAAAACCATTTTATGAATCGCTTTATTTTGATGATGAAAAATTCAGTTTTTACCGAGATCACCATAATGGTAAAACGGATCGATTCAAGGTGCGTTTTCGAAATTATACCGAATCGGATTTAAGTTTTCTTGAAATTAAGCACAAAACAAAAGGAAGAACAGATAAAAAGAGAATTAAAGTAGACAATATAGTTGAGGTATTAGGTCAAGATCACAAAGATTTTATTTCTAAAATAACCATGAATGATAAGGAACTTAAACCTACCATGTGGAATAGTTTTAATCGCTTAACATTGGTCAGTGTAGAGCTGAATGAAAGACTTACACTTGACTTTAACCTTACCTTTAAATGGGAAGAGGAAAAAATTCAGTTTAACCAACTTGTGATTGCGGAATTAAAGCAAGAAGAGGTTGACAGGAATGCTCCTTTCTTTGCATTAATGAAAAAATATAAAATTAGACCTTATCGCCTATCAAAATATTGCATAGGCACAATAGAATTACATAAAACTGAAGGCATAAAATACAATCGATTCAAAGAAAAATTACTTAAACTTTTAACCATTAACTTTAAAAAATAAAAATTATGTTGCTAAGTATGTTATTGGCTACACAAGAGCCTGTTGTTACGGATTTTTACTCTTTCCGTTTTTTTGACCCTACTTCTTTTTGGCCTTTAGTAGTCAAAACTGGATTAAACCTTGTTGCATTAACTATAATTATTAGATTTTTATATTATCCCAAAACATTAAGGAAAGATTATCTATTCACCTATTTCTTAATTGGATTTATAACCTTCTTTCTGTGCTTAGCCTTGAACAAAATTGATATTGACACAGGTATGGGACTTGGACTTTTCGCAATATTTGGCATCATACGATATCGAACCGATGCAATTGAAATCAAAGAAATGACCTATTTATTTGTTGTGATCGGTGTTTCGGTGGTTAATTCACTTGCTGATAAACAACTTACAATCGCTGAAACCGCTTTCATTAACATCGGCGTGATTGCCATTGCGTATAGTCTAGAATTTGTGTTTTTGTTAAAACATGAAACGCGAAAAATGGTTACTTATGAGCGCATCGATTTAATCGTCCCTGAAAAACAAGCTGAAATGAAAGCTGACCTTGAAAAACGTACTGGATTAGTAATCAATCGCATAGAAGTTGGGAAGATTAACTTTTTAAATGACACCGCACAGATAAGAATTTTCTACTACGGCGATGAACAGGCTATGAGCGATTATAACGGCGAAAGTTCTGGAGAATAATTAGTGTTAATACCTTTTTTAAGGTAGGAAGATTTCAAATAAGTGTTCCTATTTTTGTGTAATGATGTCAGATCCTATCAAGCTTAGTAATTTAAATAATAATCATTTATTTGAAATATTAAAATTTTCGGATAGTGTGTTGGAAAACAAGTGCTTAGAATTTGGTTTATACATAGGTAAAATAGGTAAAATGATGCACAAAGCACCATTTAACGGTCCAATTGCTATCGAATTCAATAAACAATTGCTGTCGCTTCGTAAAGATGATGCAGCAAAAATAGAAGTAAGGTCAATCGAATGAAAGTAGCACTTTTTGGAAATCCAAATACCGGTAAAAGTTCCATTTTCAATAGTTTAACCGGAGCAAAACAACAAGTAGGAAATTTTCCAGGCATTACTGTAGATCGCTACAGTGCGAACTTTCAGCTTAATGAATTTTCAATTGAGCTAATTGATTTCCCTGGCACGTACAGCATTTATCCAAATTCAAAAGATGAAGAAATTGTTTACGATGTTTTAACCAATACGAATCACAGCGACTACCCAGATCTGGCAATTATTACACTTGACGCATCAAATTTAGAACGCAATCTGTTTTTACTCACGCAAATTAACGACCTTAATATACCTTACCTTGTGGTCTTAAATATGATGGATATTGCACAAAGTAAGAACATCAAAATTGATTTAGATGCCCTAGCCAATCAATTTAACGGCATCACCTTGGTACAATGCAATGCTAGAATAAAACTTGGAATTGATCGTCTAAAAGATGCCATATCTAAACAATTACAGCTAATTGATGTTCGTGATAAGCATTCAAATTATCGTCCTGCTTCGAAAGATGATCTTGAAAGTCAAAAAGTAGACAACATCGAACGATCACAACGAATTCAAGCAATTATTCCATTGATTCAATCAGAAAACGATGGAATTCGAACCAATAAAACAAATAGAATAGACAAAGTACTCTTGCATCCATTTTGGGGATATATAATTCTTTTTACTGTCTTATTTAGTGTCTTTCAATTGATTTACAGCTTTGCTTCTATACCAATGGATTTCATTGATACTTCATTTGGTTACTTTTCGGAATGGACAAAATCTGTGCTTCCAGCCGGAGTAACTACTGATATTATTAGCGAAGCCATTATTCCTGGACTAGGTGGCGTTTTAATCTTTGTTCCTCAAATCACGTTACTCTTTTTCTTTCTAAGCTTGATGGAAGAATCTGGATATATGGCACGTGTTGTATTCCTTTTCGATAGATTAATGAGACCTTTTGGAATGGCAGGAAGAAGCATTGTTCCACTTATGTCGAGCGTGGCTTGCGCTATCCCTGGGGTAATGGCAACGCGAACAATACCAAATGCAAAGGAACGCTTAATTACAATCTTGGTTGCACCGTTAATGAGTTGTAGCGCCAGAATTCCGGTATATTCAATATTAATTGCATTGGTTATACCAAAAACCATGGTCGCTGGTATTTTTAGCCTGCAAGGATTGGTTTTACTCGGACTCTATTTAATGGGAATTGTATTTGCCTTACTCATGGCTTGGATTTTACACTTAATTTTTAAAAGCAAAGAAGCAAGTTTTTTACTCCTAGAATTACCGACCTATAAAGCTCCTAGATGGGCAAATATTAGTATTGACCTCATGCTAAAAGTTAAAACATTTTGTTTCGATGCTGGAAAAATCATATTAGCAATTTCGGTATTATTGTGGTTTTTAGCAAGTTACGGATGGGGAGATGCTATTCAAAAAAGTATCCGTGAAATTCCAAAACCACAAAAAGGTGAAAACATCGAAAACTATGAAGCAAAAGTGGCAAGTGCAAAACTTGAAAACTCTTTTATGGGGATAATCGGAAAAACAATTGAACCTGCAATAAAACCCTTAGGATATGATTGGAAAATAGGAATTTCATTAATTGCATCGTTTGCTGCGCGAGAAGTTTTTGTCGGTTCATTGGCTACAATTTATTCAGTGAACCAAGACAAAAGAAGTAGTTTGCTTGCTAAAATGAAAGCCGAAAAAATAAGTGGAACCAATAAACCTGTATGGAATTTGGCGTCAGGCTTGAGCTTAATGGTATTCTACGTATTTGCTATGCAATGCATGGCTACACTTAGTATTGTAAAACGAGAAACAAAATCTTGGAAATGGCCACTTTTTCAGACAGCCTACCTTGGAATCCTTGCTTACGGCATGGCTTTTGTGACCTTCAAAATTTTCGAATAAAGTGCAAACATTTCTAGCTTTTTCAATTTTATTTATTGCTATTTCCTACTTGATCAAAAAGTTTTTTTTCAAGACAAACAAAGGATCTTGCGATAAATGCAAGTAGAATAAGTGATTTTTACAACTTAATAATAAGTTGAGGCACGAAAATTGGTAATCCGTTAACCAAATATTAACAAACTGAATCAACGCCGATCCAGTTTGAATTTTTTTTGAAACGGTTATGAAACAGAAAATAAGATTTATCATTAATCCAATATCAGGAGTTGGAGCAAAAGGGTCCATTCCCGACATGATAGAAAAATACCTGGATCATACAAAATTTGATTACGATATTACCATTACTGAATACAGAAAACACGCTAAAAAAATTGCACTAGAATCTGCTCTTGACGGATTTGATATTGTATGTGCAGTTGGTGGAGATGGCTCTGTACATGAAGTTGGTACTGCACTGATTGGTACCAAAACAAAACTCGCAATCATTCCTGCAGGATCAGGAAACGGCCTTGCTAGACACATGAAAATACCACTTGACATTAGAAAAGCTATTGAATGCATCAATGACAATTCAAGTTTACGAATGGATACAGGTTTAGTGAATGACAAACCATTTCTTGGAACCGGGGGTTACGCTTTTGACGCATTGATTGCAAAACGATTTGACGAATATCATTCTAGAGGTTTCTGGAGTTACATTAAACTTGTTTTTAAGGAATATGCACGTTACAAACCGGCAAAAATGAGTATTGAGTTGGATGGAGTTAAAGAAGATTTATCGGTTATTTTATGTACTGTAGCTAACGCGTCAGAATTTGGAAACGGTTTTTGCGTGAGTCCAGATTCTAATGTTGCGGACGGTGAATTGGAATTATGTATTTTGAAACCTTTTAGTATTCTTTCAGCTCCTTCGGTTGTTTGGAGATTTTTTCAACGCACTGCTAACAAGTCGCGTTTCTCTGAAGTTAGAAAGTTTAAGAAAATGAGAATTGTATTAGAAGATACAATCGCTCATTACGATGGAGAACCATTTTTAGTACGAAAAGAGTTAAATATTCAAATCGTACCCAAAAGTTTAAGTATCTTGGTCGGAGCAAATTACAACTTCGCATGTTAAACAACACTGAACTAGAAACAATTCTTCCCATTTTAGAAAAACTTGCGCCAGATACTCAGCCACTTTGGGGCGATATGAGTGCACAGCGCATGATCGAGCATTTGAGTGATGCCATAGCAATTGCAACAGAAAAAATTCCTGTAACGGCAGTCATTACAGATGCTGAGCGTATTGTTAAAATGCAATATTGGCTTACCACCGACGCAGAAATGGCACACAACATTGAGGTTCCATTTGCTGGTAAAAATGTTCCCTTACGCAATGAAGAAATTGAATTAGCGCTGGATGAACTGGTGGATGAATTACTTTATTTTGAAGAATATTTCGCTGGTAACGACGCCAAAACAAGTCTTCACCCGTTTTATGGGCAACTGAATTATACCCAATGGCAATTATTAAATAAAAAACATTTAACGCACCATTTTAAGCAGTTTGGATTGATTTAGCAAGGTTACTTACGTTGGATTAACCATGAACCGTTTCAGAATTTCCATACTTTGCGATGACACCACCTTCAAAATCCAACCATTCTTGCCATCTTTTGTCCACATCTATTCCTACTCCATACTTACGGGCAGCTGCTAAAAATGTAGTATAATGTCCCGCTTCTGAAATCATCAAATCTCTATAGAACTCAGACAATTCCTCATCTTTAATATTGTCCGACAACACCTTAAACCGTTCACAAGATCTCGCTTCAATTAGCGCTGAAAAAAGTAAGCGCTCTACTAAACCTTGTATCCGAGAACCTCCTTTATTGATAAATTGATACAATTCACCAACGTAAGGATCTTTTCTTTCTCTGCCTAGAATCATATTCCTTTTCTTGATCATTTCATGGACCTGATCAAAATGTTCAATTTCTTCTTTTGCTATGGCTAACATTTGAGAAACCAATTCTGGGTATTCAGAATTGAAGGTAATAATGGTGATTGCATTGGTAGCAGCCTTTTGCTCACACCAGGCATGATCTGTCAATATCTCCTCAATATTTGTTTCTACAATATTCACCCACCTAGGGTCTGTCGGAAGTTTAAGTCCTAGCATTTGTTTAATTTTAAACAAAGATAACAACTGCAGAAGGATATATGACAAGCCTTTACAATCAATAGTCAATATTAATTATACAATTGATTCTCCATTAGCGTCGGTAGTCAAAACTTCACTCATGTGATCAAAAAATGGTCTAAACGCAAATAAGATTTCACTGATTTTCTCTCTAAAGTTTGACGCTTTAACTTCTGCGTCGGTGAATGAATGTTTAATTATAAATTGCTGGTACTTCAATAACTCTAATCCTGCGTGATCTTTTGCAAAACCTTTTGGACAAGTTTTTAATTTCTTACCTTGAAGTGCCCCAAAATGCTTCTTAAATTCACTTGTATTTAATATGGCGAACCAATCTTCAAAATTCAATTCAATGTCTTTGCGAATTCGTAATAAATCTTCTGCATTCGGACTAAAAAAACCTCCAGCAA
>JAYSRU010000269.1:0-2605 GCA_043720875.1 Crocinitomicaceae bacterium | reverse complement strand
AAAAACCTATTGATGATATTCTGCTAACTCGATATGCTTGCTACTTAGTGGCACAAAATGGAGATAGCAGAAAAGAAGAAATTTCTTTTGCTCAAAACTATTTTGCCGTTCAAACCCGCAGAGCAGAATTGGTAGAGCAAAGGCTATTAGAAAATGAAAGAGTAATTGCCAGAGAAAAACTAAGCCAAACAGAAAAACAACTTTCAGGTATTTTATATGAAAGGGGCGTTGACAGCCAAGGTTTCGCTATCATTCGTTCAAAAGGCGACCAAGCACTTTTTAGATTGAATACCCAAATGTTAAAGAAGAAAATGGGTATTCCTGATAACAGACCAGTGGCTGATTTCTTACCCACCATAAGTATAAAAGCAAAAGATTTGGCTGCTGAAATGACTGGCTTAAATGTGCAAAGCAAAGATTTAACAGGGCAAAGTAAAATTGAAAAGGAGCATATTGACAATAATTCGGCAGTAAGAGATATGCTGAACAAAAGGGGCATCGTTCCTGAAAATTTACCAATAGCAGAAGATGTAAAGAAACTGCAACGAAAATTGGATGGTGATGAAAAGAAGATATTAAAAGATGCCAAACAAAAGAAAAAAAAGAAATAAGCTATGGCAAAGAAAGTAGAATCAATAAAACACAAAACCGATACCCGTGCCCACATACCCAGCAAGGAAGAAGCAGGTTACGAAGATGCCAATGCCAAAGTGCAAGACGGAAAAAAGGTTTTAGAACTTCCTAAAAACCCTGTGGTGCATCGTGGACAAGACCCTGAATTGTTTTGGCTAAACAAATACGGCAATGACGACCGTGATGATTTGTTGCGTGTGGACATACGTAGCCTTTACCGCCACGAACACATTGCACCCGAAACGCTGATTAAAAACTTGTACAAAGTAACTGAAACCAAAAGCGACCAAATGGATTTGTTTAGCGTAAACGAACTTTTTGGTAATGCCTTGGAAAAAGATGAAATAGAAAAGGTAAGCGAATATTACCACCACCAAGACGGATGGACTAACCGACTAATACAAGGCGATAGCCATTTGGTAATGGCCAGTTTGCTTGAACGGGAAGGAATGGCAGGGCAAGTGCAAACCATTTTCTTTGACCCTCCTTATGGTATTAAATATGGTGGCAACTGGCAAATAAAAATAAATGACAGAGATGTAAAAGATGGCAATGATGAAGCACTTACTGGAGAGCCTGAGCAAATAAAAGCGTTTAGAGATACTTGGGAATTAGGTATTCATTCTTACTTAGGCTATTTACGTGACCGTTTACTTATTGCTAAAGAATTACTAACCGAAAGCGGTTCTTGCTTTGTTCAAATAAGTGATGAAAATGTCCATTTAGTAAGAAACTTGATGGATGAAATTTTTGGGAGTGAAAATTTTGTTAGTCAAATAGCATTCGCCAAAACTTCATCTTTTTCTGCAAGTAATTTAAGTTCTACGTATGACTATATAATTTGGTATTCAAAAGATATTGAGAAAATTAAAGTTCGTCAACTCTTACAACCAAGGATAGAAAGAACAGAAGGTGGAACATTTAATTATATCGAATTACCTGATGCCACAATACGTAGGCTAACAGCACAAGAAGTTCGAGGTGAAACTGAAATGCCAAAAGGAAAAAGATTTAGAGCCGACAATATTGTTAGTTCTGGAGCGAGTAAGGTCACTCATCCAATAATATTTGAAAACAAAGAATATTTTCCAAGTTCAGGTTCACATTGGAAGACCACAATTGACGGGATGAATAATTTAGTAAAGAAAGGAAGAGTAGTTGCAAATGGTTCAAGACTTGCTTACAAACGTTACGAGAATGATTTTCCTTGGATGCCTTATGACAATGTTTGGACTGATACAATAATTGGGACTTTTACTGACAAACATTATGTAGTTCAAACCCCGATTTTACCAATTCAACGCTGTATTTTAATGACGACCGACCCAGGCGATTTAGTTTTAGACCCAACCTGCGGCAGTGGCACCACAGCCTATGTAGCCGAGCAATGGGGAAGACGATGGATAACCATTGATACAAGCAGAATTGCCTTAAACATTGCCAAGCAACGATTAATGACAGCAGTGTTTCCCTATTACAATTTGTATGACGAACAAAGTAGCGATATTCGCCAAGGGTTTAAATACAAAACAGTTCCGCACATTACTTTAAAAAGTTTGGCAAACGATGAACCACCAACTACTGAAACATTATTTGACCAACCAGAGCAAGACAAAAAACTACTACGTGTAAGTGGTCCTTTCACGGTTGAAACCTTACAAAACTTTGAGCCAATTAGCCCCGAAGATTTAGACGATGAAGTAAGAGTGAATGAAGAAGAAGGAGCATTTGAAGAAGTAATAAAACAACACCTGATAAGTGCAGGCATTAAAAACGGCAGAAAAGATGAAATGGTAGTTTTCCGCAGTGTAGAATTATTAAGTCATTCGTATTTACATGCCGAAGGTTTTTACCTGCCCGATCCGCAGGCGGGTATGAATGGAGTTGGCGAAAAGAAAGCCTATTTCCACATCGGCCCAAAATTTGGCACAGTAAGCAAAACAGCCGTTAACGAAGCAGTAAAAGAATGCCG
>JAYSRU010000268.1:0-55071 GCA_043720875.1 Crocinitomicaceae bacterium | reverse complement strand
TCGATTCGTCTTAAAATTTCGATTTCTTCGTCTGTACAACTTAAAATGTTGCCATATTCATCAAATTTATATACGACTACAGGGTCGTTAGCACCTTCAATGAATTTGTTTACAGAATCTAACAAACCATTGTATCGAAATGTTGTCCAAAAACCAATTTTCCAATTGTTTTGATATTGACCCATAATATAGATTTGATCCGCTGAATAGAAACTTGTATATGTACCAGTTTCCAATTGACCGTTAATTAATGTTCCCTGATACAGATTTGACATATCGTAATTTTTGGTTTGTATTGTGAAATAGCCGTTCATGGGTGCTTTAAATGTAGCATACAAACAATTGTTATGAGACTTTTCTAATTTCACAAGGTAGTTACATTTGATAACATCGGAAGCTTTAGTAAACCAAACTGTATCAGAAAAATCCTTCACGTAGTAATTTATAAAAGTGCTATCGAGTTTACATTTACTTTCTGTTATTTTTGTTTCGAAATGAAAAATTTCTTGACCCCAAAATTGTTGAGAGACAAGAATGAAGGAAATAAAAAGTACTTTTTTCATAAAAGAGGTTTTGTGTAATTCAAATTGACTTATTCAACATTTTTTGTATCATAGTTTGTTGATTCAATAATGATTCCTAACTCATTATAAACTATCCAAACACCAGATTTTTTATCATTTAACCATTGCCCTCGAGCTGTAATATTTCCATTTTTATCAAACCAGAGTTGCTCGCCATTTTTCATATGATTTTGATAATGTGCAATGGAGGTTTTGTTACCTTGTTTATCAAACCAAATAGATGGTCCGTTGAGTTCGGCATTATGACATTCTCCATCACTTTTTACTTTGCCGTTTTTATGATAAGTAATCGTTCTCCCCTCAATTATGCCATTTTCAAATGAAACGAATCTTTTTATTTTGCCAAAACGATAGTTGGTAAAAGAAACACCTGTAAATAGAATTGCAGTATTCTTTAGTTGCCACGTACAATTTTCGTTATTCGTTAAAAGTTTATAACTTACCGTATCTTGAGCTGATAGATTTATTACAATCAAAATTGAAGCGATTAGGGTCAAAGTTGTTTTCCTCATAACTTATTAATTTTAAATTGCTTGTAATCTATTTTACCCCAGAATGGTTTTGACATATTACTGCCATACGTAAGTCTTAATTGGGTTTTGTAATTCCCGTTAAATATTGGAAGCATAGTAATAACAATTTCTTTTGGAGGTAAAATGATTGTTTCCAAACCTGTTCCACAACGATATCTATAAGGCACTTGAATAGGTTTCCAATTTCCTACACTGTCTTTTGCTTCTAACAAAAGGGGAATATAGTCACCATAACCTATTGCAACAGTATCTTTATTTAAATTCCTCACTAATACTGGATAAGATTTCGAAATTACGATAGATGTGTTAACTTGAATTTCAATTAATGAGTCTATACTATAGTCGTAAGTGTTGTGTCTCCTCCTAAAACGATCGTAAGTATTGATGCTGGTATTTGTTTCAATAAAGACACTTTTCTTACCGCTTAGATCTGGAGGAGGTTGAGGTGAAAAACTAATATTCTCCAATAAGATGCTATCCTTTAATTTTCCGATGTAAAAAAACTCAAAGTGGGAAATTGAAAACCGATACGAATTTTCTGCGGTTAACAGATGAGGCATATATACTGAACTCTTAGGTGAAATATAAGGAAATTTTGTTGCTTGAATCAATTTATCTTTACCACAAGAGTTTATCAAAACACCAATTAGGACAACTATTATTGAGATTTTCATAGAACGATGGTTTCCTAAGGTTAATTAATAGAATCGAAGACGAAGCAGTTTAAATAGACTCAAATCATCACAACATTTACGCGACGTATTCTCCCTACCTCAACATACCCAAACTACGATCCACAGCTGCAATAAAGGTATCGATTTCTTCTTTTGTGTTGTAGAAAGCGAAGGAAGCACGAACGGTTCCAGGAATTTTGTAGAAATCCATGAGCGGTTGGGTGCAATGATGACCTGTACGCACTGCAATTCCTTGTTTGTCTAGTAAGGTTCCTAAATCGAAGGGATGTACTTTGTCTACATGAAAACCCACCACACTTGTTTTTTTCTTTGCAGTTCCAATAATATGAATGTCTTCAAAGGTTGATAATAAGTCTTGGGCATATTCCATCAATTCAAATTCATGACGCTCAACTGCTGCGATGTCTAGACTGTTCAAAAATTCGATAGCCGTTCCAAGACAAATTCCACCAGCAATGTGCGGAGTTCCTGCTTCAAATTTATAGGGTAATTGGTTGTACGTTGTTTTTTCGAAAGTCACTTTCAAAATCATATCTCCACCACCTTGGTAAGGAAGCATTTTATCCAAAAGCGCCTCTTTTCCGTAGAGCACACCAATTCCAGTGGGTCCAAAAACCTTGTGACCAGAAAACACGAAAAAATCACAGTCTAAATCGAGTACATCTATTTTTTTGTGTTGAATACTTTGTGCTCCATCTATCAAAACTTTCGCGCCAACTGCGTGTGCTTTTGCAATAATTTCTTTGATTGGATTTATGGTTCCAAGCGTATTCGAAATATGCGTTACTGCGACCAATTTTGTTTTATCCGAAAGTAATTTATCAAATTCTTCCATGATTAATTCGCCACGTAGATTGATAGGCGCAACCTTAAGTACACATTTTCTGCGTTCACACAGCATTTGCCAAGGCACAATGTTACTGTGGTGTTCCATGGCAGTGATGATAATTTCATCTCCTTCGTTCATCAAAGAGCCAAACGAATTGGCTACTAAATTGATGCTGTCCGTAGTTCCTTTGGTAAAGATGATTTCATGACTGTGCTTTGCATTCAAATATTTTTGAATCGTAACACGCGCACCTTCATATTCATTGGTTGCCTGCTGACTCATGAAATGCACACCACGATGGATGTTCGCATTATCCTTGCTGTAATATTTATTTATCGCGTCTAATACCACTTTTGGCTTTTGAGAAGTAGCTCCATTGTCGAAATAAATAAGGCTTTTACCGTATATTAATTGACGTAATGCAGGAAATTGCTCTCTAATTTCTCTAACGTTAAACGGTTTTGAAGAATTTTCCATGAGTGGGATATATTGAATGTGATATTTTAATTTTCGTAGATCAAATATTTTTGTCTAATTTTTCTGAAAGCCTCAATGCCCGGCTTCCAAGAAGTTCTAATTTCTTTTTCGCTCACGCCATGCATAATTTGTTCGCGCAAGGTTGAGGTACCCGCCAAACGGTCGAAAAACCCAGGACGATTGATGAAAGGAATACTGTCGCCTAAATACTCTTTGGCATTAATCAACCAATCTATTTTGAGTTCGTATAAACGTTTTTTGGTGGTTTGTTTAAGGTCGAAGCCAAAACATTCCGTGTTTTCCCATAACGGATTTTTTGCACCAAAACTACTAAACGGCGTAAAGGTGAAATCTGTAGTTGGAAAATAGGGATGACCATACACTTCAAATGGAGTTGTTGTACCACGCCCAATACTTACAGTGGTTGCTTCGAACAAACACAAACTTGGGTAAACTGCAATCGCAAGTTCCGACCTAAGGTTGGGTGAAGGAGCAATGGGCAAAGCATAGCGTTCTTTGTGGGTGTAACCTTTCATTGGAACGATAGCCAATTTACATTTCAGTTGACCAGAAAGCCAGAGTTCTTCGTTCACCATTTTGGCATATTCTCCAATCGTCATGCCATGCACAACAGGAACAGGATGCATTCCAACAAAGGATTTGAAAGCTGGTTCGCGCACTGGTCCGTCCACATAATGTCCATTAGGATTGGGGCGATCCAACACGATCAACGGTTTTCCAGTTTCTGCACAGGCTTCCATAACGTAGTGCAAGGTAGAAATGTAAGTGTAAAAACGAACACCAACATCTTGAATATCAAAAAGCACCACATCAACATTGGCCATTTGCGCTGGAGTTGGCTTTTTATTATTTGCATAAAGCGAAATTAATGAAAGACCAGTTTTTGAGTCAATGCCAGAATACACTTTTTCTCCTGCATCTGCGTCGCCTCGAAATCCATGTTCGGGCGTAAATACTTTTACCAGATTTACACCTTTGGAAAGCAAGGTATCTACCAAATGAGATTTTCCAATTACACTCGTTTGATTACTGACAATGGCAACATTTTTTCCTTTTAAGGAGTCTAAATACAAATCGAATTGCTCACAGCCCATCACCAAATTCAAAGGTTTTTGCCTGTCTAGTTCGTAATCAACTTCTTGTAATGCAGGAACTTGAACTTGCTCTGAACTCAAATCACGTTTTTCATCCAATTGAATGTTTTCATCAATTCCTTTTTTTGAACGACAAGAAGAAAGGAATAATAAAATTAAAATACACGGCATCATCACACCACCCAAAAGGATTGTGTACCTTCGTGGCGCACCAAAAAGATAGATGAAGTTCGAATATTTCATAGCAAAAAGAGTTCTACAATCAGAGCGCGAAGGTAAGAAAGTTTCTCGACCTATCGTGGCAATTGCTGTGATTTGTATTGCCTTAGCGATGATTGTTAACATAATTACGGTGGCTGTTGTGACTGGGTTTCAAAACGAGGTCAGAAAAAAAGTTGTTGGTTTTGGCGCGCACGGAACCATCACACATATCAAAAAAACAGGTTTATTTGAAGCCGAACCAATACGCAGAAATAACGAACTCCAAGCGCAGTTATTGCAGATTGAAGGGGTGAAAAGTTTGACGCCTTTTGCGTTTAAGCCTGCGTTGTTGCAATCGGATGCAGATACCGTTTTGTACAAACGAAAAAACGCTAAAGATACGTTCGAAATTCAGCAAGAAATTCAAAGTGTTTTAATGAAAGGTGTTGATAAAACCTACGATTGGAGCTTTTTTAAAGAACACTTGGTGGCAGGAAAAGTACCTGATTACAGTTTAGCTACGCCACAACCATCCATTTTAATTTCCAAAAAGATTGCGGATGCGCTTCATTTCAAAGTTGGACAAGAAGTGAAATGTTATTTTGTTAAGCAACAACCTGTGTTGAAGCGTTTCAAGATTTGTGGCATTTATAATACGGGATTAGAAGAGTTTGACAAAGAACTGATTTTTGGTGACCTTAGATTTGTGCAACAACTTAACGATTGGGGTTTGAGTTCCGAAATTTCTATAGACGATACCTTAGACAATAACAATTTGATTGTGCGTGGGATTGGTTATGGAGGCAATGGCAATTATGCCTATCAGTGGAACAAACAAGCGGATACGTATGTTGGGTTTACATTTTGTCCGGACAAAGACACAACTATTCGCCTAATTTTAAGTGATTTCTTTTCAAAACCCGGTGAAAAATCCAATGATGTAGCAATTCCTGATACAAGTTATTTAAGTATAAAAGTAAAGGGACAAAAAGACGCTTTGTGCGATTGTTATTTGGGTGCAACTGGAGCTATCCAAAAAACAAAAGTTTCAACAGACGGCTTAAGCTATGAAATTAAATTTGCCGACAAAACGTTAATTGTCACTTCCAAACCTGGAAAGGGATCTTATGGAAATTACATTGGAGGCTACGAGATACAGTCAAAATCTTGGGAAGAAATGTTGCCTACCATGCAGCGCTTGGAAAAAGAAACTTCATTTATTCCAACAAAATTTGGTGAACAACTGAGCACAACTAGCATTATTGATATTCAGAATGACATTTTTGTTTGGCTGGGATTTTTAGACATTAACGTAACGATAATTCTAATTTTGATGATCGTAATTGGAATCATAAATATGGGTTCTGCGATGTTAGTAATTATCCTGTTACGCACCAACATGATCGGTATGTTGAAAGCGATGGGGGCAACAAATGGAATGATCATGCGCATTTTTCTGCTGCAAGCGAGCATGCTTATCGTGCGTGGAATGGTCTGGGGAAATGTGATTGGCATGGCTTTTTACTTCGCCCAAAAATACATCGGCTTCTTGCCTTTAAACCCAAGTGTATATTTCCTAAACCAAGTTCCTACAGAATTGTATGTTTGGCATTGGGTAGTTTTGAACGCCGTTACCTTATTGGTGTGCGTATTGGCGTTGCTTTTACCAGCGCTGTTGGTGTTGCGAATTTCTCCGGTGAAGTCGATTAAGTTTAATTAAGTTACTCAGCATTTAAATCATAAAGCATTTTACCATCCATGGTGAAGTATCCAATTTTGCCGTCAAGTAATACTTGAATCAAATTATTTTTTACAAACGTTATTTTTTCATAGATTGGTGGGATGATAAAGCTGTGATCGGCCCTGCAAATTCCATATAATGTGGGTTTGGAAATGGAATAAATTTCCGAGGTAATCTCTGCTAACTTATGATAGGTATTAAAGCTTTTCATTCGTCCAGTTCCGGTCATTAATGTGCTTTCATCTCCTGAACCAATAATGTGATTTATGGACAGTAAATAGGGGTTTTTTAGAACCGTTGAATCATTCAATAATTCAAAACGCTCGTTCACAAATGTTGGATTTGGATAGAGTATTAAGCTGCGAATTAGTCCATTGGATATGTCTCCTATGAATTCTTGATCAGTAGTGTCAACTAGGTTTAAATCAAAATTAATTTTAATGGTTTTTTTGTCTTGACGAAATTGAAAAATACTTTCTCCCAGGTAACTCAAATGTTTTTTAGATAAACTATCTCCGTATTGTTGTCCGTTAAAATCAAAAATATAATAGGCAGTACGATCTTCGTACAACACCATAAAATCTCCGTGAATGGAGACGCTGGTTAATTTTTGGTGGAATGTCTTTTGTTTGCCGTTTGAAAAGAGTAGGGATGGATTGATTCCCAGATTGATAAAATTTCCATTCGTCATTTTGGTGAATTTGTCTTTTGATTCAAATCCCTTAACTTTAATCAATTTTTGAAAAACAGTGATTTTTGATCCTTTGATTAGCGCCCATAAAGGAAGTTTATCATCTAACAATACAGTACCCTTTTTTACTTTTTTAAGAAATGTGCCTTCCGAAGTGAAAATGTAGCTCGTTTCACCGCTAATTCCTAGAATATAATCGTTCGACTTGCTGGTGTAATCGAAGTAAATTTTAGACAAGGTATCACCTTTTGTATTCAATAAAATGGTTTTGTTCTTCACTAAAAGCGACAATACGTCTTGACTCAAAAACGCTTCGGGTTCTTGTGTCAAGGTTAATTGAAATGAACCAGACTCATCGTAAACTGTATATGATTTTTTGATTCGTTCAACAAAATGGTTAAAGTCTAAAAGTTTTAATTTTGAGGTGCTGGCAAAAACAACAATGCCATGCTTATTGATTATTTGGTGGTTGGCCTTGTCTTCGAACAGTAATAAATCTCCATTTTCTTTAAGCAGAGATCCTTTAATTAATGGCAAATCATTGAGTTCATTATCGAGGTAGAGTTTTTCTGTTCGTCCAACTCCTACTTTAAAAACGGTATCTTGGTATTCGCGCATTCTGGTAACACTTGCGTAGATTGGCGGAATGGTAATACTGTCGTTGGAAACTAATCCCCAACCAGTATTGCGTAATATAATTGCACTGCTTTTATAAAAAGGTTGGGCAAATAGGAATGGTTCAACAAACATTGAGTCGCCATTTGGTTTAATAAAATTCCATGCTGGTTTTTTGAATTTTACATAAGTAGAGTAACCTTCATCGACATCATTTAATGGCAAAAGCTGCCCGAAATTATTGTTTGAAAAAAGGACCGAAGACGAAGGGATAGTTTCGAATGTTGGAATGCTCAAATATTCATATTCCTTAGCACTACAATACCGCAAATTGTCTTCGTGCGTCTGATCAAAATAGGTGTACTTTCGCAGTTCCCCGTTTGGTTTAAGGATTGCATTCTCAGAAATTGATCCAATTCGCGTATATTTTTTATTCATTAGTAGATCTAATGTGTCAATTTCTATTACATTAAATTTTTTAATTTTTTCTCCAGAAGGAAGCAGTACAATGCTTTTCGTGTGAAATTCTTGATCTGGTGAATTTTTAATTTTGACTTTTATCTTTTTGAAATAGAGCAAGCTAAAGTCTGCATTTGGAATAAAAGTAGGTGCGTTAAAATTGGGAACAATTACAGTACTGTCGTTTCCATTTTTCAATCCCCACTTTCGAAAAAGTGTAGAATCATTATTCTTTTTGACATTCACGATGAGCGTATCTTTTGTGAACCAACCGATAGTGAGTAATCGTTTGTCCAACTTTACCGGATTTAATTTTTGGTCATACACTCTGTTTTTCAAACTTATTACATTTTTTAAAACAAGAGATTCTATTATTTTGTGCTGATCATCAATCTTAGTAATGTATAATATCTTTTCAATTTTTCCTTTTATAGTATTTCCTTTTACTACAATGTTATCGTAGTTAGGTGGTAACAAATCTGTTTTAGTCTTTTTAGAAAACAACCCTTCACCGTCGTATAAGAAGGTGTAAAAGAAGTCCGCAGTTTGGTGAAATCTGGTGTATTTACAAGGGAGGATCATTTTATACGAAGCATCTAAATATCCTATCCTTCCTTTTTGACTAACTACATAACACTCGGTTTTTGTAAAGTAGTCATTGCTAGAATAAATTGATTGGTAAATCAAAGGAATGAGAATTCTTTTCTCCGTAGAAATTAACCCGACTCCTGTTTCGTTTGTAACAAGAAATTTATTGTCTCCCTCCTTTTCGATATGATTACATTCGTAACTGATTATTTCTTTCCGCGTATCCGAATTATACAGAATTGTCTTTTTTCCTATGGTATATCCATAAGTATGATCACGATTGAAATAGAAATTATACGCATTATTTGGAAGGTGCCAAATACTGTTTCCAGTCACGGAAATAGTTTTAGTTTTGGATCTTAACACGTTTGTATTATCTATTTCTTCAATAGTGAAATCTTCATTGATAAGCAAGGCTCCTTGTGGGTCATATAATTGTTTAGGAACGGAATCAACCGTGTAGACCATGTAGTTTCCGAGAAATGTAACTTTGTGTAAACTATCAACTGCAAGGGTAGTTTTGGTTCTGTAATGTTGTAGTTGTTCGACATTGTTTTGAACAGACATTATCCATGCGTGATTAATGCTTGTATAAATGTTCGAGGAATACACTTCTTTGTTTTTCCCTAGAGAATCTAAGCTAATAAGAGAATTTTGTTCGTGTGTAATTACCCGATAGAATCCATGTGAAACATATTGAATGCGCTGTAATGCAGCAGGAATAATTACTTCACCTTTACAATTAATTAGCCCTTGTAAGTTTTTTTCTTTGAAAATGGACAAACCATAATCATCGAATAGTTCCACTAAAGTAACCTTTTGTGACAGTTCGATTTCTTGACTAGCTGTTTTTAAAAACCAAATTCCTTTTTTTACAATAGGTAGTGTGATTTCGCTTTGACCAAAAGCAGCAATTTGAATAAAACTGACGACTACAAGGAGCAGTTTCACTTTAGTTCAATTTGGATAACAAATCACTTAGTTCAGCACCCGAAGCGATTGAGATATTGCTTTTCTTGAAATAGAAGGAATGCTCTGCCTTGCGTGGTAGTTGATCTAAACCGATGAAATCTTCACTGGGGCAATAGGCGATAGTATTGTCTGGTAGAATTGCTACTAGGCAGTTTTTAGGATTCTTTGGAAGTTTTAGATTTTCATTAGCTCCGTCAACCGCCACAATAATGTTACGATCTAGACTCACGTAAAAGAGTGAAACCGTTCTCATGTGTGGCGAACCTGGAAGTACATAGTTGGCGGTCAATTCTAAGAAGTTAGTCGTTAAATTAAATTTATCCCAATTGTAGGTTCCGAAGCCTTTAATACTAATGGATCTTAACACTTTACCTTGCGCTAAATTATCTTGATATTTTTCTATTGAGGCTATATCCTTTTCTGCTTCTACTTTGTTCATTTCTGAATCAGATATAGCTTCTTCCATTAAGTAGGGTTGAACATCATAAGTTAGCAATTGATGTGAAATATCAACTACCATATTGTAGTGACCTTCGACGTCACTTTTCTTTAGTGTACAATTACTAGAGTTATTGGTTAATAAGTTTTTGATACGAATTTTATCGTGTGTTTTCCATCCTAAAATGTCTAAATTTTTCAATTCTGGAAATTGCGAAACATCTAATGTTACTTCAAAAATAAAAGAGTTTTTCTTTTTGTTAATCGCTTGATTAGTTGTTTCAAAACGAGGGACATACTTTTTATTTGGAGTTGCTTCCTTTGCTTTTTTGAAAGTCCAATCACCTGAATTTTCATCCAACTCATAAAAACTGAAATTTTCCTTATCTCTATTTGACGCGATGCTGACTTCGGCTTCCTTTCCTTTCGCAAAGTCAACTTCTTGTTCACCTAATTTCCCTTTTATGGTGAACATCCCGCCAGAAATGAAATCGTTAGAAATTCCAGCAGAATCATATTTCATAGGAATTCCAGAGCACATAATATCAGTGATAGAATGAAACTCTTGCCATTCTATAGTAACGGAATCTTTTACAGGTTTTCCATTGAGCGCAAAACAATTTTCCTCAAATCTTATACTTCCACCGTTCGGCAATTCAATAACACTTGCTTCTTTAGCACTAACCGTAAAATAGCGTGGTTTGATTTCAAATCCTTTCAATGGTTTGATGCAAGAAATGTTGTCTTGGCTTAAGTCATTTTTAGGAATCTCTAAATTTGATTTGCTTGCATCACACGCAAAAAGCGCTAAAATTGCGATACTAAATGTAACTATTGTTTTCACGTTTTCAGGATATAAAATGGAATTTAATGTACTTCAATGGTATAATATTTTTGAGTTCGATTGGGTACATTAAAATCTTAAATTTTTGTTAATTTTCACTAAGTTTTTTCGTTAATAGCTCATTAATAAATAGTTGTGTTTAGATGTTTTTAATTTGAAAAAAGACATTTTAATACTCCAGCACCAACTTTCCTTGCGCGTCATAAAATAATGTTTTCGTTAAATAGCTAATTCCATCATCTGCGATTGTGTATATATATTTGACACTTGCCGCTGTTATTTGCATATTATCCTCTAACGGAAAATTGGTGGATGTTGGTTTATTCTTCACATCAAAAAAGGATATTAGCAAGAGATTATTATCCATATCATACAGCGTAGAAACTTTGTGATATCCTTTTTCTAAGTGCATAGTTGGTTTTCCTTTCTTGTCAAAATAGGCTGTAGCTATCGCATTGAGATTCATTGAATCCATGGTGACAATTATTTTGTGCACGTCATAACTGTCAACGGTTGGCTTACCATTTTTACCGAAATATCTGGTTATGATGGTGTGATCCGATCGAGGAGATGTTAGTGTTTGTTCAATGATATATTTTTTTAATTCTTTTTGAGTTAGTGATTTTGTAGTGTCATAAAAAGAATATTTCGTGTTGCGGGTTAAAAACCTCCCTTTTTCGATCGTTGTTCGCCATTCATTATTTTCGCTCAAAAATGGAGTTCCATCAGAATTAAAACCATACATTGAAAAATATTCATCTTCCACATCGCTGAATGCTATGGTACTAATTGCTGCTTGCAAACTGTCCTGTAATAATTGACCATTCAAGCCAAATCTTTTTAATGTAATTTTTGTAATATCATTTGTTTTTATGGTTTCAGTTTCGGTTGCAGTTTCTCCATAGTTATTGCTAGCAGCTAAGCCAGTTTCATCGGTCCAAATTTGTTTTTTGATGTTGTATTTTTCAGCACCAACATAAGTAGTTGTAATTTCAAATGGGTTGTATGCTATCAGTCTTGCATGGTAACCGTTGAAAGATTTAGGAGTATGATTGCGGTCAAAATAACGCTGACTTATCATTTTCCCATTGACATCGTTTAACGTTCTTTCATAGATCGTTTCGGGATTGTGTTCCTCAGGGTCATTTATTTGAAATTCATTAATTTCTTGTTCCGTCCCCAAAAACGCGCCATTTATGTCGTAAACATTTAAAACTATTCTTTCTGAATCATACAATTCCTCATTATACGTTGTTATATATTCATAGCGATGAGCACCGGATGGATCTGTTGCTGGATTATTGGATGCATCTAGGAGGTAAAGGATCTCATTGTTATTGCCATAATCTTTTTCGGATGCGGTGCAAGCAAAACCAAACCTTTCTAATGGAGTATTGTTCTCGTTCAAATAACACGATTTTACAACGTTTCCATTCATGTCAAACTCATAAATGTATCCGGCGTTTATTGGGTCAATGTCATTACTTGGAATCAGCATCATTTTATTGCTTGTATCAAAATACCTTTGTGATGTTAACAAGCCTTCTTGATTAAATTCAGAAGTAATTTTATGGTAACCTTTTGTTTGATCAAGCATTGGTTTTCCTTCAGGATCATAATATGAAATGGCAGTGACCTGATGATTGTTGTTATATTCCCGGTGCGATTCGAAATGCGACGGTTCACTTTCCGCTGTTTGGCCATAGTCATCGTAATAGGTAATCAGTGGAATTGTTTTTACGTCGTTGGCGTCATAATTTTGACTAGCGCTAACATCACCCAATTTGTTTAAAGCATACCTTACATAATATGATTCTGGCTCTCCACTACTATAGTTAACCAGCAAACCGTCTTTATTTTTTGCTTTGATATAAATACAACCGCCCAATGCATCTCTTTTTTGCTCTATGCTATAGATGCCAGCTTCGTTTGAAACTTCATTCCATTCGTTCCGATAGTCTATAAATTTTGTTGTTACAATGCTGTTCTTGTTGTCGATATTGAATACTTCATTTATCCAATTACTATATTGGTAAGAAGCACCTTCTTTGTAAACTTCACCTCTTCCGATTTTGCTAGGACTATAATATTTGAATTTATAGGCCACTAAGTTTTTCACGCGTTCGTCTATCGGTAGATCATCGCCATAGATATCGTACAATGTCCAATTATGGTCTAATCGAAATTGAATAATTTTGTTTGCAAGCACAAACTTTGAATAGCTCAATTGGTAGTTATCTGATTTTATCATTGCAAGCAATTTTTGATCATTCATTACGCTTTCTGTTTGAGCAAAACCTTCAACGCGATAGATATAGATAGAATCCTTTTCATAAATATACCTTGTTGTTATAGGATTCATTGCTGTTTCCTCCGTTGTAACAAATGGTATTTTCGTAAAACTTTTTAGCCTTCCTTGTTTGTCGTAAGTGAATTGGAAACAATCTTTAGTAGACTCGTTTGCCCCAACAGGAAACATCCCTACTTTTTGCCCATAAATGTCATCATAGTATAAGTGGAATACTTTTGAAGTTTGTGAGAAATTTGAAAATGCTAACCACAAGAAAGCGAGCGATAATAAGTTTTTCATAGCAATTGAATGTTTTTTCAAATGTACAAATTATAGAAAGAGGGAAGCGATAGGTGTGCAAATTTGAAGTATTTTGAGTTTAAATAAACCCGATAAAGTCACATTTCATCTAATTCACAATTCATCCTTGAAATTTATTCTGACCTAAATGTTGTACGTGACGGATAGGTTGTTACTTTTGTGCAACGCATAAAAATGAATTCAACCATACAACATACACTTCATTCTATTGAAAACGCTGTGAAAGCGCTTCAAGAAAAACTTGTCGTAGCACAAAAGGAAAATGAAGCAATGTTGTTAGAAGTCACAGTTTTAAAGCAAAAAAATTCAGATTTGAATGCTGAACTTGCTGTTTCGAAAGAGGAAGAAAAAAATCTTCTGGAGAGTTTGGAAGCGTCAAAAAAGTTTGTTGAAAATGAGTCGCTTACTCCAAAAGTGGATAAGGATGCTCAAATAGACGAATTAGTAAGGGAAATTGAATACTGTATTAGTCAGTTAACAAAATAAGGAATGAGTAAATTGTCGATCAATGTAGTGATTGCCGGACGCACATATCCACTTACCATCACAGATGGTGAGCAAGAAAAGGTGCACAAAGCAGCCGACTCCATTAACAAAATGGTTTCTGTGCTACAAGACAATTACGCAGTGAAGGATAAGCAAGATTTGTTGGCCATGGCGGCATTGCAACTCGCTACAAAATCTTCAAACAATTCAGCAGCACAACCTGTACAGGCAGCTGTAACACCAGACTTTTCAGAAATTGAAAGTAAACTGGCAGATTTGTTAACACTTGTTTCTACGACGAATTAATAGAGTTTTCATACGTAAAATTGAATGAATTAGACAAGCGTTTGTCTAAATTTCCTCGGTTTTAAATGTTATTTCCCCGTTACTTGTTTCTGATATTTTCAGAATCAGGAGCGGGATTTTTTATTTAATAGAAAAAAATTATGGTAGTAGAAATTGGAATTGGATTATTAATTGGCGGGGTTGCCGCTTTTGTTGTCCAAAATGTTTTGCTCAAGAAAAAGAGTCAAGATATATTAAAATCAGCGGAAGTTACGGCAGAAAACATGAAGAAGGATAAGATTCTTCAAGCAAAAGAAAAGTTTTTAGCCTTAAAAGAAGAACACGAAAACAACGTAAAAGACCGTGAGCGCAAAATGCAATCTAGCGAAGATCGTGCTAAGGCAAGAGAGAAGCAGGTTAACCAAAAAATGGAAGAATTAGCACGTAAAGAGCAAGCTGCCGACAAGATTGTTGCTGATATGGACGCTAAAATGCAAGTAGTTGAAATTAAAACGCAAGAGTTAGATAAAATGCAAAGCAAACGTGTTGCAGAATTATCTAAAATCTCAGGTATGAATCCAGATGAGGCTAAAACCATGATGATGGAAGCCATGAAGGATGAAGCGAGAACTGGTGCCATGGTTCACATTAAAGAAATCATGGAAGAGGCGAAATTAAATGCGAACCGTGAGGCTAAGAAAATTGTAATACAAACTATTCAACGCGTTGCAACAGAGCAAGCGGTAGAAAACTCAGTATCGGTTTTCCAAATTGAATCGGATGAGGTAAAAGGTAGAATCATTGGTCGTGAGGGTAGAAATATTCGTGCGATTGAAGCTGCAACAGGCGTTGAAATTATTGTAGATGACACGCCAGAAGCGATTATCTTAAGTTGTTTTGATCCGATTCGTAGAGAAATTGCTCGTTTATCATTGCATCAATTGGTTTCTGATGGTCGTATTCACCCAGCGCGTATTGAAGAAGTTGTGGCTAAGACCAAGCGAACATTAGAAGAAGAAATTGCTGAAACTGGACGTAGAACCTGTATCGATTTAGGTATTCATGGATTACATCCTGAGTTAACTAGAATGGTGGGTCGTATGAAATACAGATCTTCTTATGGTCAAAACTTACTACAACACTCGCGTGAAGTAGCTAACCTTTGCGCTATTATGGCAGCCGAATTAGGCTTGAATGTTAAAGCAGCGAAGCGAGCAGGTTTATTACACGATATTGGTAAAGTTCCAGACGAAGAACCAGAATTACCCCATGCTATTTTAGGAATGAAATTGGCTGAGAAATATGGTGAAAAACCAGATATTGTAAATGCAATTGGAGCTCACCACGATGAAATTGAAATGACAACTTTAATTTCTCCAATTATCCAAGTATGTGATGCCATTTCAGGCGCACGTCCTGGAGCACGCAGAGAAGTTGCAGAATCTTATATCCAAAGAATTAAAGCATTAGAAACGTTAGCAATGGCGTATGAAGGTGTTACCAATGCATATGCAATTCAAGCGGGAAGAGAATTACGCGTTCTAGTTGAATCAGAGAAAGTTTCGGATAGTAAAGTGGACGAATTATCGTTTGCAATTTCGCAACAAATCCAAACTGAAATGACCTATCCAGGTCAAGTAAAAATTACCGTGATTCGTGAAAAAAGAGGAGTGTCTTACGCTAAATAATATATGAGCAATTCATCAAACATAGCGCTTTTGAAAGGCAAACACATTCTGGTTACTGGAGGTGCAGGCTTCATAGGTTCAAATTTGGTGGAAGCGCTCTTAGCACTTGACGCGAAAGTTACGGTATTCGATAATCTTTCAACCGGTTTTTTAGCCAATTTGGAAGCATTTCAAGAACTCGAAAATTTCGAATTTGTGCATGGAGATATTACAGATTTTGAGCAATGCTTAAAAGTTGTTGAAGGCAAAGATGCTATCTCGCATCAAGCAGCTTTAGGTTCCGTTCCACGGTCGATTGAGTTTCCTCATAATACACACGAAGCTAACGCAACAGGTTTTTTAAACATGTTGCATGCTGCAAAAATTAAGGGTGTTAAGCGATTCGTTTATGCGAGTTCAAGTTCAGTTTATGGTGACAGTATTGCTTCTCCAAAAGTAGAAGGAACAGAAGGGTTTCCATTATCACCTTACGCAGTCACAAAACAATTAAACGAACGCTACGCAAGGGTCTATGCTCAATTGCACGCGCAAGAAACAATTGGATTACGCTATTTTAATGTCTTCGGACCAAAACAAAATCCAAACGGGGCTTATGCTGCGGCCATCCCTAGATTTATCGATAAATTGATAAAAGGAGAGGAAATTATCATCAATGGCGATGGATCTCAAACACGAGATTTTACGTTTGTCAAAAATGCGGTTCAGGCCAACTTATTAGCATTGAGCACAACCAACAGCAATGCTTTTGGTGAGGTTTTCAACGTAGCTTGTGGCGATTCATATTCGATCAATACTGTTATAGAAAGTATTAAAATTGAACTTCAAAAACTTGGAAAATTGAATGCGAACGCCAAAGTAACTTTTGGTCCACTGCGTAACGGAGATGTGAAGGATTCTTTAGCAAATATTTCGAAATTAGAAAAAGATCTAGGTTATACTAACCCAATAAGTTTTGGAGAAGGAATTGCTCGATTGTGTCGTACTTTTGGAGAGTAAAAGATGAAAGAACTCCCCTTTTCTACTAGTTTATCGTTAAAAAATTTACAAAGCACCTTAATGGTACTATGGTTATTAACCATGCCTTTTGGCAGTTACATTGGATCCATTTCTTTAGGTTTTATTACGCTGTATCCAAACCTAATATTTACGGGACTCTTATTTGCTTATGTGCCGGTTACATTTATGAAGTGGGGCATGAGCATGAGATTTATCTTTCTCTTCAATTTATGTTGGCTTGTTTATGCTGTAATTTGGGTTTATGTTTACGGGAAGAATGACGATGCCATTTTTGATATTCGATCCTTGATGATGCAGCTCCTTTTTTGCGGCGTGCTTTTTTCGTTAAGCTGTAAACTTTCATGGGTACAATTAAGGTACAACTTTAGTGGTGGATTTGTTTCATTTCTTTGTGTTTTATTAGTATTTGGTTGGTTAGAGTTTTATACCGGCAATCATTTTTCAGGCGTGTTAACTCAAAAATTGAGTAATATGGTACCTCAAAACATGCATTATGCTCCTGCATTTATTTACGATAATCAAAATGATTTTTTGGTTTATTTAGCAATGATTTTTTTGTTTACTAAAATCTTCAGTATCAAATTTAAGCTTAACTTGAGTACACAATTATTGGTTTTGTTTTCATTACTACTATTCGCATTGTACGCCGATTCAAGAATTGTGATTCGCTTGGGGATTGTGTTAATTTTTATTACCTTATACAAGCATGCAAAAGTGGGGAGTTTTTTAAAAAATGCGTTTAAACTTCATGCGAACAAGCTCATTATTTTTCTAATAGGATTCAGTTTTAGTCTCTTATTGCTGCTAAATAAACCGATAACACTCGGGCCTAAATACCAGAATCCAAAATTTTTTGCAGCTAAAGGGCTTGTTACTGTAGCAAAGAAGAACGGAAAATTTATTCTTAAACCTCTTGATTCATTGTATTCTAAAAAGCAAATTGATTCAATTTCTGAGCACAGCTTATTAGTTCGATTGGATTCGTACGGTACGCGATTGAACTTTTTCAAAAATGGAATTGAATTTATCAAAAAACACCCAATTATAGGAGTTGGTCCTGGTCAGTATAAGACATTGCATAGGCAATCAAACGTTCTTTTTCCAACTGGCTCTAATATTTCCGCGCATAATTTTCCAATAGAAATCATTAGCCAATATGGAATTTTTGGTTGGGGATATTTTGGCATTCTCCTTTATATATTTATTCAAATCGTGAAAAGGAGGAAAGGGTTTTCAATCTGGGTATTATTAAGTATTCCTATCTTTTTGGTTATATCTTTGATTCCGTCATCTTTTTTATATTTGGATGTATGCTGGTTGTTTACGCCTTGTTTGCTTATGGTATTACAGAATAATAACATGTCAGTCGAAGAGTTGTCATGAGCCTAGACATACGGGCATATCAAAAAAACTTCTTCACCATGTTGACTGGCAATACCTTGAGTCAACTTATTCCTTTTATTTTCGCTCCTCTTCTTGGTAGATTGTTTAGCCCTGAACAATTTGGGATTTTTAATAATTTTTTGGCAATTACATCTATGATCGGAATAATAGCTGCCGGAAGACTTGAAATGGCTTTACCACTACCGGCGTTGAAATTAGATGCAAAAAAAATTCTGCTTACAGGATTAGGCATAACGGCATTACTAACCATTTTGAGCATCTTAATTCCGCTGTTTTCAAATCAAGTGGCTTTATTTTATAACGATCCTTATTTGGTTAATTATTTATGGTGTGTTCCAATTGGTGTTTTAAGCTATGGAGCGTTTCTGTTATCCAATAATTGGACCTTGCGGAATAAGAATTACAGAATTTTATCTACAAGCAAAATTGCTCAATCTTTTGTAAACAATGGAATCGCTGCTGTACTTGGATATATAGGTTGGGGCGTTCAAGGAATGATTTTCGCTTGGTTAGGCTCTCAGTTTTTAGCAATAGTGGTTCTTAGTTACCCTTACAGCAAAAAGGGTATATATCAAACACCGTTTTCCATGGGAGATGCAAAAGTGGTTTTAAAAAAATACAGAGATTTTTTAACCATTAATTCGTTGCATGCTTTTATGGATTTGTTCGTGAACCAATTTCTTGTTTTTTGGATCATTACGGTTTATTTTGGAAAAATCGAATTAGGATTATTCTCAGTGATGGTGAAGTATCTGAAAGCTCCTGTGGTATTAATTTCTAGTTCCGTATCACAAATGTTTTTTGTTGAAGCAAGCCAAAGTTTACAGAACAAAACGTCAGTGAAAGAAATATACTTTCGAACGTTAAAAACTACAGCACTATTTTCAGTTCCTTTTGGATTAGTTGTTTATTTTTTCGGACCTATTATCTTTAAACTTTACATGGGTGATGTTTGGATTAATGCTGGAATTTATGCTCAAATTTATTTACCTGTTTTGATAATGATGTTTTTCGTATCCCCTATTTCATCAATTCCTATTTTGTTTGGGAAGCAGAAACAAGCATTTTTGATCACAAGTATCGGTTATGCAGTGAGTTTAAGTGGATTAATAGTTGGTGTAAAATTGGGGTGGGAGTTCAAATCGGCCTTGTTGCTTCATAGTGGTTTATATATGTTGCTACAACTTTTCTTCGTAGTTTGGTATTATAAATTAATCAATTCAAAGCATGAGAGTACTTATTAGCGGTTTGCCATTGTTTTCAATGAGATTAGCAAACGATTTGAGTAGTATTGAACCTAGCTCCAGTTTTAGGTTTTTAAACACATACTATTCAAAGCTAGCAAAACTCAAATTTTTACTGTTACTCCCTTTTTGTGATGTAGTGATTTCGTTTAATGGTGTTTCTGATCAAAGTGGTAGTTTGGATTGGGTATTATTTTTTAGAAAGAAATTAGTCATGCAATGGCAAGGTACAGATGTAATGTTGGCGGAACAACGAACACTTAAAGGGATAATTAATCGAAAATATATTGATTACGCAACGCATTTTCATGATGCACCGTGGCTGGGAGAAGAACTATATAAGTTAAACATTATCTCATCAAAAGTCCATTTTAAATATGGAAAAACTGCTTTCACTGAATTGAAAAGATATAACGCAATTAGTGTTTTGGCTTATATCCCTCAAGCGCGTCAGTCGTTTTATGGATTTGAACAAACACGCGCAGCAGCAATTGCTTTTCCAGAAATAATATTTAATATTATAGGAATGGAATCATCCGAAATAGAGTTACCGAAAAACATAAATTTGCTTTCATGGCAAAGTTCCGAAAAAGTGGGCGAATTGATGAAAGATTGTTCAATTTATATTCGGCTAACTGAACATGACGGATTTTCTGTTACTATGATCGAAGCACTATCTGTTGGAATGGAAGTGATTTGGTCATATAAAGCGGATAATTGTCATTTCGCACAAACAGACCAAGAGTTGATTGAGAAAATTGCACTTAGTTCGAAATTGATTGAGGAAAGAAATTATATGCCTAATTTAGCGAATGTTGAAATGATTGAACAGCATTTTTCGAAATCAAAAGTCTTAACGAATTATTGTAAAAAATTGCATGAAGTCTCAGGGAAATAAAAAAACTATTGCATTAATTACTACATGGTATACTCCGATGGAAGGAGTTGCTGTGAATAGGATGGAAGCTTTTGCTAAATATTTGTTGACAGAATTTGATGTGCATGTTTTTTGTTTGGGACCTACTAAAGAAACTAAAATTGGAAGTTTTGGTGAAACGATTCATTACAACCGTGAGTCAGTAGTTAACAATTTTTTAAAAAGTAATGCCAAGGATCATCGTTCTGTTCACAATTTGAAGACGTTACTTAGGATTATGAGGTCGAAAGTTGTAAAATTTCCATTATCATCTTGGCGAAAAGCGAGTTCATCAGATTTGCATAAAATTCATCTATCTGCTCATTTTGAGTTAGTCATTAGTTCATTTTCTCCACACGAGCCACATTTGATAGCAAACAAATTCATCGAAACTTTCCCTTCTGTAAAATGGGTGGCTGATATGCGAGATGAAATGAGTTTAAATCTTTATATCAATGATTCAAATAAATCTTTGTATCGAGAAATAGAGAAGGTAGTAAATGCTAATGCTTCAATGATTACTAGTGTTAGCTTGCCTTTGGTGCAGGATTTTAAAAGACTTTGCCCTGATGTTCCGTTGGTGGAAGAAATCCGGAATGGATTTGATCATGATTTCTCCCAAGCGAGTCTACAAACAAAGCCAAACGCATATTTTTCAATAGGCTATTTTGGAACATTTTATGGAGATATTAAACCAAATTATTTCATGGAAGCATTGGAACTATTGGCAAATGCTAATCTGTTTAAGTTTGAATTTTTCATCTATGGGGCGCATCATAATTTTCTTATTCCTAAAGCTATAAAAAATAATGTGCACGTCTTACCTCGATTGGAATACAAAGCTGCGATTGAAAAAATGGGGAGCATGGATATAAATTTTATCCCCTTGCCTCCTATAGATCGTCCTGGCGTTTTCTCTGGTAAAGTGTTCGATTATCTATCGGTTCAAAAACCAGTCATTGCATGCATGGATAAAACTACTGCCGCTGCGCTATTAATTGAACAAATGAATGCCGGTTATATCGCTCCATTTGATCAGCCTTTGGCCATTGCCCAACAATTAGAATTGGCTTATACACATGCTAAATCTGGGATAATAAAAGCGGCGAATGATGAAGATGCAAAATCTTTGCATAGAAAGTTTCAAGTAGACAAGCTTTTAAAATTAATTCAAAATATGTTGTCATGATACATGTGCTAATTGTTGGTTCAAAATCAATTCATGTTTCATCTTATGTTAAAAGTATAGGTAGTTACGAGATCAATGTGCAGTTATTATCTGAAGAAATTTGCAATTTTGAGGGTGTATCCCAAGAATTTCACGTAAATTTTAGAAGACTAAATCCTGTTTCAATTCTGAAAAATTATTTTGCACTGAAGGCTATTTTTAAAGCGTTGAAACCTAGTGTTATACATATTCACCAAGTAAATAGGCTTGCATATTTTGTGTCAAAAGCGGCGAGTAAGCTTAAAATACCTGTCATAACAACTGCTTGGGGTAGTGATGTGTTGCTGGTTCCGAAACAGAACAAATTATTTCGTTTTTTAGTGATAAAAACCTTGAAAAGGTCTAAAATTGTTACTGGGGATAGTCAAGAAATGATAGACGAAATGAAGCTATTATCACCGAGCGAGGCAAAATATCACCTACTGCAATATGGTATTGATCCCATTTCAAGCAAATTAAAGAAAAATGTCGTCTATTCTAATCGCTTACACAAAACGTTATATCATATTCATGATGTGATTGATTATTTCCATGTTTTTGTAACACAAAATCCAACATGGGAATTAGCAATTGCGGGAAGTGGGGATGAAACAGAAAAGTTAATGCTTCAAGTTGAAAAATTGAACTTGCAACCTAAAGTGAAATTTTTAGGATGGCTTGATAGTGATGAGAATCGCTCGAATTATGCAGATGCTCAAATTTATGTTTCAATACCCGAAAGCGATGGAACGTCAGTTAGTGTGCTCGAAGCCATGTCTGCTGGATGTATTCCGGTATTATCAAACTTACCTTCCAATTTGGCATGGGTAAAGGATGGTGAAAATGGAATAGTTGTCACCAGTAATGAGGTTGATCCATTTGGGAGAGCCTTGTTACTTAACAAAGAAAAACTGGTGGCGCATAACGAAGCGTTAATTTTTAAAGAAGCCACAAGACAGGCGTCAAATAGTATATTTAAGAGTTATTACAACAAACTTATTAACGGATGAATTTTAGTCGCATATACGCTTTTTCATTAGCTCTTTTTGGAGTACTAATTTTACTTCTTCCAAAATTGGTAGGGATTGCTTTCATTCTTTTGTTTTTGACTGTAATCTATGGCGTTAGCAAAAGATTATTAGCTTTTAAATTAACAGTTATACCTTCACTGTTCATTTTGTTATATGTCATATACATGTTATATATTGGATTTACGCGTAATCCTGATCAAGCTACAAAATATGTGGAGAACAAGATAGCTTTTGTCTTGTTTCCTTTGCTATTGGCTTTCAAGCCTATATTTAGGATCAATTGGAGTATTCCGATAAAAGCATATTTGATCAGTTTAGGGGCATTAATTGTTCATGGATTCGTTATCTCTTGTTTTTGTTTCATGCGCGAAGGATCTGATTACCATTGTTTTCTTTCCAGTTTACTTTCAACACTGCATCATCCAACTTACACGGCTGCTTATGTAGTTTTTGGTATGTGTATTTTGTATTTTGGATATAAAAAAAGCTATATAGGTTTCTCTAAATTTTGGGTTTATCCCGCCCTAGGGATGCTATTTTTATATTCAATGCTATTACTGAGTTTAGCCGGAATTTTGTTCTTATTGGCGTTTACTGCGATATTCTTTTTACTTAAAATTTATCAGCGTTATGGTAAAATAGTAGCCTTTTTTTCAGCAATTGCAACACCAATTTTATTGTATTTCACCATAATAGGAATTCCTCAAATTGAAGGTGAATGGTCTGGTGCAAAATGGTATGTAGATCAATATTTGAAAAATCCTACAGCCTTTGTTGAACAACATAAATATCCAATGTCAGGTTCTGAGGTGAGATTGGTAATGTGGACAATTTCAGGAGATCTCTGTGCGAAGTATCCATTTGGTGTGGGTACTGGTAATTTGGATGAAGTTTTGGGAACTAGACTAAGAGAATTGGGGCAATCAGAAATGGCGAGAGAAAACTACAATCCGCACAATCAATTTTTACAAATAGCTTTAGAAATTGGTGTTTTTGGCTTAACTACTTTTCTTTTATTAATGGGGTTTTGTATACGGACAGCGTTCAAATACAAGAATTGGATTTTACTTATTGTCATACTAAATTTAGTGTTTAATTGTTTATTTGAATCGATGCTACAATTGCAAAGTGGCATTATTTTCTATTCATTTGTTAGCGTACTTTTAAATTTAGCGAATCAAGAAATGCATCCAAATAAAGTAGATATAGTATGAAAAGCATTCTAATTTTAACACAATATTATCCTCCAGAAATTGGTGCTCCTCAAAATAGATTGCACGAACTTGCCGTCAGAATTCAAGCAAAAGGTCATAAGGTGAATGTATTAACTGCCATGCCAAATTATCCAAAAATGGAAATTCATGCAGCATATAAATCAGGTAAAATAAAGGAGGAAATAATTGACGGAATACACGTTTTTCGTTCAAGAATTTATGTAACTAAATCAAAATCAATTGTTCCAAGGTTATTAAACTATTTTAGTTTTGTTATCACTTCCTATTTTCGGGGAAGAAAACTGTTGAATTACGATTATCTTATGGTAGAATCTCCACCATTGTTTCTCGGCTATTCGGCAATGAGATTGTCTAGGAAGTTAAAAGCAAAACTTATATTTAATGTTTCTGATCTATGGCCTGAAAGTGCAGAAAAATTAGGAATCGTGACCAACAAAACTATGCTAAATTTTGCTTATAGTTTAGAAAAAAAGTGTTATCAACGTGCACACATAATTACAGGACAAACACAAGGAATTGTGGATAATATTAAGAAGAGATTTCCGGAATGTAAGACATATTGGTTGCCAAATGGTGTTGACTTGGAGTATTACTCACCTAAGCGTATTACAACAGATGATTTCCGCAGTAAACATGGGTTTAAGGTGGAAGATATTTTATTCTTTTATGGAGGAATCTTGGGACATGCACAGGGTTTAGAAATAATATTAAACGGAGCAGAGCTTTTGAAACATAGGTCCAATCTACATTTCATTCTTCAAGGTAACGGACCACTCAAGGAAGAGTTATTGCAATTGAAAAATAAATTGCAGCTACAGAATGTACACTTTTTTGATCCAGTTCCAAAGAGTGAAATGCCTTTTGTACTAAAGGCAATGAATGTTGCACTAGTTCCCTTAAAAAAGTTAGATATTTTCCAAGGCGCAATCCCTTCAAAAATATTTGAAGCCTTGGCAATGGAGTTACCGCTGCTACTTGGCGTTGATGGAGAAGCAAAAAAACATTTCATCGATACTGCAAATGCTGGGTTATATTTTGAACCCGAAAATACAACAGATTTGGTAAAGCAAGTGAACAAAATTCTGGAAGTAGAAAGCCGAATTTTGGAAATGGGTAAAAGGGGAAGAGCCTACGTAGAAACTAATTTTAATAGAAATAAAATAGCAGATGATTTTTTAGCTTACTTATCAGCTAATGGATAATGGGTATCGATATGCAATGCAACAATTTAAGATCCATGCATGGCGGTGCAATTTTTTGTTTATTACTATTAATACCGCTATTATCTAATTATATTTACAACTTAATATTATACTATGATTCCATTTTCTCCACCACGTATTGATCAACGCGTACTTGATGAGGTTGCTGCGGCACTTACTTCTGGATGGATAACAACAGGACCAAGAACAAAACTTTTTGAACAAAGATTAACCGAGTATTGCGGTAATAAAACTACTGTTGCTGTTAGTTCTTGGACAGCAGGAATGGAGCTTTTGTTACGTTGGTGGGGCATTGGTGAAGGTGACGAAGTAATAATTCCTGCTTATACGTATTGTGCGAGCGCCAATGTAGTGATGCATACTGGGGCGAAGGTAATCATGGTAGACGTTAACAAAGAAGATTTTAATATTTCAGTTGCTGCCATTCGCGCTGCAATTACCCCAAGAACAAAAGTAATAATGCCGGTTGATATAGCTGGATATCCTTGCGATTACGATGCAATATTTGCTTTGGTTAATGAACCAGAAATACTACGTCAATTTTCACCGAATTCAGACTTTCAAAAAAAATTAGGAAGAATTCTTATTGCTGCGGATGCAGCACATAGTTTTGGATCTACTTATAAAGGTAAAAAATCTGGGAGCATCGCGGATGTCTCGTGTTTCTCATTCCATGCAGTAAAGAACTTAACGACAGCGGAAGGCGGAACAATGTCAATCAATTTGCCAGATGGTTTTGATCATGATGCTATTTATAAAGATTTATGTGTGAAGATTTTACATGGTCAGAATAAAGATGCAATGGCGAAGGCTCAAAAAGGAAATTGGAGATATGATGTTGTTGAGCCTGGTTATAAGTGTAACATGACTGATATACTTGCCGCTATTGGTCTGGTAGAGTTGGAAAGATTTCAAGAGAACCTAAATCGCCGTGAAACTATTTTCAGAAAATACGAAGCGGCTTTTAAGAATTTGCCTTGGGCACTTACCCCGTTATTCGAATCAGTAGATCGTCAATCGTGCTTTCATTTATACCAATTGCGTATTGCAGATGCAACGGAAAGTGAACGCGACGCTATAATGCAACGCATCTTCGATCAAGATGTGTCTGTAAATGTGCATTTTCAGCCTTTACCATTATTAACGGCATACAAATCCAGAGGATTTAAAATGGAAGACTATCCTGAATCTTGGAACAAATATTCAAATGAAATCACTTTACCAGTTTATTACGATTTAACGGATGAACAAGTTGAAATCGTTATTGCAGCAGTAATAGCTGCAGTGCAAAATAAATAACAATGGTTCGCTGTTTTGACATCCTCTTTTCTACTATTGTCATTCTACTTTTTTTGCCTTTTGGAGTGTGTTTAGCGCTTGCAATTGTTTGCACAGATCCAGGCTCAGTATTTTATAAACAAACACGCATAGGGCTTAATGCTAAACCATTTAAGTTGTATAAGTTCCGAAGCATGAAAATGAAGCAAGAAGTCAATGCATCTTTGATTACAGTCGGTATGCGCGATCCTCGAATTACGAAAGTTGGCTATTTTATTCGAAAATTCAAGTTAGATGAATTTCCCCAATTTTTGAATGTGCTGATTGGCGACATGAGCGTTGTTGGACCAAGACCAGAAGTAGAAAAATATGTAAAATATTACTCTGAAGAACAACTGAAAGTTTTGACAGTCAAACCTGGAATTACGGATCGTGCATCATTAGAATACTTCGATGAGAATAGGGTTCTTGGCTTGTCAGACAATCCAGAGAAAACGTATATTGAAGAAATTATGCCAGCAAAATTGCAAATAAATCTAGCGTACATAAGTAAAGCTTCATTCAAAGAGAACATCAAAATCATTATTGACACGCTCAAAAAGGTACTTTCTTAATGCTCTATTTCTGTTGATTTTTTCTTTCTCAAACTTTTTGCCCAAGCAATATAGCCACCTTTTTTTTGTTGCTTGATGATCACTTGAGTTTGCAAATACATTAAGAAAAACATGAGTACCACACAAAGTAGTGTTACGGGTAACGAGAATCTCGTGGTTGTCCCTATTATTGGTTTCACAACCTGATAGATAATAACTAGGTGTCCAACATATAACCAAAGCGTATTTCGTGTCATTTGGCTTACAACTTTTGGAATTTGTTTGATATAGAGACTAATGAATCCCATAACAGCACCAACACTAATGACAATTCCAATACGATGGTAAATCAAATTTGGACTATCTACCCAATAATAACTTTGGCCATATTGTCTTTGTTCTAACAAATCTCCAAAATAAGACAAGCTCAGAAAAAAAACACCAATTATTGCCAATTTCCACCCAATATGGCGTTCGAACTTTTCTTTGTGTACCTCGTATGATAACCACGTCCCCATGACTGCACCCATCATAATGTAACTTACCCAAGGAGTTACCGGAAACTGAGAGCCTGTTTCAAAAGTGTTCAAATAGGGTGCGATTACACTGTGAAGATTGTCAAATTTTACATTGTTAACCATAGGGTACAGCCCAATAATTAATACCGCAAGTAATAAATAAGTAATACCTTGAGCTAGCTTTTTCTCCGTAATGAACAAGTTGGTTAAGGCAATCAAGGAGACAATAATAAGGAGTAGGACTAAAATTCCTAAAGTTCCATTTTGGGCCATGTTAAAATGGTTGCCGTAATAGAACAATCCCAAAACGATCAGGATTAAGCTAAAAATAATTGCCTTTTTGTATTTGTCGATGGAAAGTAATGAGTGTATAAGCATTATCAGTAATAATCCAATGGCAATCAGGTGTAGAACATCTACACGAAACGCGCGCTGAATTTCTTCTTGGGTAAGCTCATTCGAAATAATAAGAAATGGAATGCTAATAATTAAGCCCCAAAAAAAACTAGAATTAACCCTCTTGCGTATTTCTTCAGTGGTAAAATATGATTTTCGAAAGAGGCTGGCTCTAAATTGCAAATGAACTAATGCCTTACGGTTAAATAGTAGTTTCATTAATCGTTTCTCATTATTACTGCGCTCATACATCAATGATTTGTAAATAAAGATGCATACCGATATCCAAAGAATTGTAGTAAACGTTTCAATAATATTGACTTGCTTAAGTCGATGATAACCATCTTCGGTAAATATTTTAACAATCACGTGAAGAGGGAAATTGAGCATGTATCCCCAAAAAAGTAATGAAAATATTCTTTTCAATCCTGCTTTGATTCTAGGATTAGTCCCATCAGTCTTGGCTTGAGAAATCATTAAAAAAGTAAATACCGCTCCTGAAACGAGCATAAAGAATGGAGCAGTATACCCGCGTAGACTTGTCCATACGTTTCTTGCAGTACTATTCCCTTCGCGAATTTCTAAATCGAGGAAATCATAGATAGTGTGACCTTGAATCATCATAAATAATGCGATTACCCGCATTAAATCTAGAAACATTATCCGTTTTGTTTTCTCCATGATGCTAAAGTAGAAATTTATTCTTGCTAAGCGTAATGATCATTGAAAAAATTCTAATTTTATTCTTTGATGAGGTTGATACTAATAATCTCAATTTTTCTTTCAATTGCCGCACCTCTACTATAAACCGAATTCTTAGTATCATTAGGATTGTCACTAATCAGTTGATTAGCTTTGTATTCTCCAAAAGGAATTTGTGTAATTGTGACTTTTCCTCCATTTTCTGCTACTCCATTTAGATAAGGTAAAAGCATTCCCTTTTGGTATTTCCCTAACTCATTCATCATAGAAGAAATTCTTCTTTTCGTGAGTTTTACGTTATAATCCGTCTTCGCTAGCGGACTGGCAAAGCCTTTAACTGTAATATTTATTTTGGTGCCTTTTTGCAATTCTTCTAATAAGAGGGAGGTGAAAAGTTGAAGATTGGTAAACCCATAATCTACATATTCCATGAAAAAACTCTCAATGTCTTCTTGTGCATCAGCCGATTTTTCTTCATTCAACCCCTTAGAATACTCTCTTTTGTATTGATCGATCATCGCTGTGTACGCTTTGTAGCTTTCAGTATAGCTTAGAATGGTTGTAGTGTCTAAACTTTTCGGGGTTGGTTCATCATTATGAAAATATAAGGTAACCGGTAGTCGTTTATTTAATTCTGTTAATGTTTCGCGTTTTATTAATGTATCGACATATTTTGGTACTATAGGGGTGTTTAGTTGAAATATGTCACTACAACAAGTTGGATTTTTACTAAACAGAACACCGATCCGATTACTGGTTACGTAGCTGGAATCTCCGTATTTAAAGTAATACAAATCATTTGCTACACTGTTGATTGGTTTTCCAGCATTAACAATATTTTCAAAATAATCATTTCGTAACGTGACGTAATGCACATCTTGTCCACCATATCCATTGTGCCAACTACTTGAAAAATAGAGGCGTTGCATGGCTTTATCCCAGTAAGGTGTAAGTTCGTTGTCTATCGAATTTATAGATTTAATGGCAACCACTTTGCTGAATTGTTGCCCCTTCTTCAATATAGAATAAAAAATATCTAGACCTCCGGCAGATTTCGCTCTATTGCTCGCAAAAAACAATACCTCTTCACCGTTCATGTCTCCGATATGAGGCATAGTGGTATTGGCATCCAATTCATTTATTATATCACCTAAGGTATCTACTCTGCCAATTTTTCCATCAGGATAGATTTGTGCCACGGCTATTTTACAGGAATAATTATAGGCCTTTTCTTTACAAATTGAAAAATAGAATCGAGTTCCGTCTAAGCTAAAACTCCCATTGCCCGTATTTAATTGGGCATAAGCATATTGTTGAATTACTTTGCTTTGAAGTTGGGTAGAATCTTTGAGTTCAGAAGCATACAGCTTTGTTTTATACCGCGTGCTAATGATTTCTTCATTTTTGGTGATAGAATCTGCTTGTAAGCTAGAAAAATAGAATTGATTGCGGTTGATGCTGTGACCAAACTCAGAGTTTTTGGTATTTATTGTTGCGGGCATTGGTTTGAATTCAAGCGGAAGAGAATCATTTTTATGTTGCATAGCCCACAATGTGGATTCTAATTCCTGTTTGCTTTTTTGATAATTGTATTCCGTCTTTACCTTATATTTCTTTTTACAGAATTTAAAAGTTTCTAGGGCTTCCTTATATTCTCCGCATTGTTTCAACATTAAACCATATTTCAAAATGCTTTCAGGATAAATTTTTCCATTTTCTTTATCGTACACTTTTTTGAAATAGAAGGCTGCTTTGGGGTAATTCTTATAAGCTTCTTGTGCACACGCATATTTCCACAAGATGGTAACGGTGTTCGAATCAAGTTCCATTGCTTTGTCATAGTAATCCAGAGCGTACACTAAATCGCCTTTACTTACCTGAAGATCTGCAAACTCAATATATTTTTTTACTTGACCTTGGCCAAAAGCAAAAATTGGAGCTGTTAAAATTAGTAACGTTAGATATAATCTGGGCATACTCTATGAGTTACTTTTTTAGGTTTAAAACGAATAAGTTCATGGCGTATTGCGATTTCAAGTCCACCACGAATTCTACTTGCAGGTACAAGTTTCGAATAGTTAACATCATAACTTATTCCGACAAACGTGAGTTGATTTTGAATTCCTAAAGTGATCCAAGTGGCGTCTTTAACGCGGGTCCAAATTCCCCCAAAAACAGCACGATAGTTACCGTTTCGGTTAATGAGTTCATACTTTACATCAGTACCAATTATAACGGAATGATATTTTCCTTGAACGTTAACTTGAAAACTTGGCAAAAGGAAAAGGTCAGGTGTGAGTTTACGTTCTACTTTTGCCTGTATTACTGATCGAATATCTCTTTTTTGAACACTATTATTGATACTTTGATTCGGACGGTTTAGGTTAAAAAGTGATAGACCTGTTTCAAGTCTGGTTTTTTTATCAATCATGTAATTAAGTACAGCACCGGAAGAGAGTAAAAGACTCGTATGTTTGCCATTACCGAAATTTTCATTGGTTGGGTTCGCTACATTAAAGCTTGAAAAAACATATTGAGCATCAAAATTGAGGGCGGAATAATCTATAGATCTATGGTTAATACCTGTTTGAAGACCAAAACGCAAATTCATTTTCGGTGACAAGGTGGAATTATGAGAAAGTGCTAACATGGTTTGCATGGTACGATAACTTCCGTCTCCGGCGACGTCATGAAAGAAATTAGCAGCAATTCCGATCGTTTTATATTTTAACAACTTAGCATCCGCAGCAACAGCAACCGTAGAAAATGGCTTGGTTACACTGCGCCATTGATCGCGATAATTAGCGGTGAACCTAACATCTGTTGCAATATTTCCAGCTTGCGCAGGGTTATAATAAATTGGATTGTGATTGTATTGAGACCAATGTACATCTTGTGCCATGATCGTTGTAGAAGCGATGGATAAAAGAAATAGGAATAGTGTACAAAGCTTCATTATGTGAAGATACAAGATTATTGGTAATTATTTTATTTTTGAATAATAAAAAAAGGCTACCCGATTTGGATAGCCTTTGTATAAAGTTGAAGAAGATTACATTTTAACCAATCTTCCAGTTGCTGAATGCGAACCAGAAATTGCTTTTACAATGTAGTTTCCGTTTTGAATATTTTCAACATCCAATTCAATGTTTTGTTCACCTTGCTCTAAATTATCAGTTTTGATAGTTTTCACTAAAGTTCCATTGATTGAATAAATCAATACAGTTACTTTACCAGCTTCTTTCAATGTGAAACGGATAGCTGAAGAATTTACAGTTGGATTAGGATATACATTCAATACCTCTTGTTTAGCATTCGTATTATCCAATGCAGGATTTGATAATCCTAAAACAGATGCTGAAGTAAAAATACCTCTACCAAATGTCGAAACATATATTTCACCCGGTCTACTTGTTTTTTCAGCGAAGGTTCTCCATTGTTGCTTAACTTTAGTTGCAGGAACGTTATCGAAGCCGGCAGAGTTAGATGCCCATGTTGTTCCACCATTGCTTGAAGTTGAAACACCATAAGCAGTAGCAGCAACCAGAAGCGAATTATCGTCACGATCCATCATGATATCAAATATTGGAGCTCCAACATTTGGACCAGTACTTAGTAACGTACCCGTTGTAAGTGAGGTGGTTGCTGAAGTACATTTTCTAACGCTTCCTGGTGAATTAGTTCCCATGATAAGCGCATCTGGGTTTCTTGGATCAATACCAATACAACTAACACTAATTGAAACAAGTTGTGAGGTTAGTCCAGGTCCTACCACACCAGCTGAGTAAGTTACTTGCGAAGTATAGTTACTTTCTTGCGAATAGATATTTCCTAAATTGCTAATACGTGTTATTTTGTTACCACCAGCAATAAAGATGTGATTTAAATCTTCAGAAACTTCAATGTCGGGATCAGACCCAATATTTTGAGCAAGAATGAACCATTCTGGGTTTAATTTATCAACTCTAAGTGCATCCTTAGTCGCCCAAAGTTCTCCACCGTTTTGCCCACCATAAACCATTAAAATTGATTGGTAAGGATCTTGGAATTTTGGTTTTGACCATGCGTAATCTAAAATATATTGATTAGTATCCAGATCGGCATAAACTGAAGAGGATAAATCTTGAGTATTTTTTCCAAACTTATGTGTCACAGACAAGATACTCGCAACAGTAATTGTACCAACGAAGGGTGCTGATACTGTTAAAACTTCACCTGGAACTGGAGTAGCTGGTGAACCTGGCCATGTAGCAGTTAATTCAGATAAGTAATAGTGAGTACCATTTCCTGTTGTTCCAACAATTCTAAAATCGGCAACATCTAGTGTCATATCTCTAAAGACAGTATCAGAAAAATAAATAGGTGCTGTAACGGTGTAATTGATAGTTGCATCTTTAGTTTCTGAGTTTACAACGATTGCATCACCTACAGCATAAGATTGTGTAGGAGTAAAAATTACTGAATCTTTTGAATTTAAATCATAATATTCAGCCAATTTTAATACTGTTTTGAACGGAAAGCTTGTAGCAGTCCCAATTGCCTCACTTCCTGTAGGTCCATATAGTGACGGGTATATAGGCAAGAAACCAGCAGCAGAACTCCCTCCGTCAGATGATCTTTCAATACCGTTGTAATAAATAGAACTAAAAATTATATTTTTGTTGAAGTGTGAGATTTCAGCATCAAAACCATCACCTCCCATAATCTCATCAAAAGATTGTAAAGTTGTATTGCTGTAGTTATTATAAAGAGTTCCATTATCTTGAGCACCTCCAATAACAGCTCCGTCAGCATCATAACCGATACTATAGAATTGTGTTACATTATAACCTCTGTTTGCTGGGTAGAAAGTAGTTCCATTGTTAAGTGAAATACCTACACCACCATCATTACCGATATAAAGTTTTGAAGCAGTTGCCCATTTCATTTCATGGTTATCAGCGTGTACATAAACTGGACTAATCGGAGCCGCTGCCCAGAAAGATTTTTGTGCTAATTGACCTGAATAAGCAACGGATGCATTTTCCGTCCATGACCAAACATCAATTCCTCCAATAAATGCTTTTTTAGGATTTATTCCATCTACTGAAACTACTGAACCATAAGTTCCTTGATTGTTATAGATGTTGTAAATTTCGCTTGCTGCCGATGTTGTAGCGCCAAAGCATCGACCCCATGTTGTACCATTATCACCTGATTTAAAGAACCCTCTACCGTTAGAACTTGTAAGGGCAAGATAAATGTGGTAAGCTCCACCTGATTGTGTGCTAGAAACCGCATATTCAGTTCTTCCAGAGTTTGAAATTGGAAAAGTTGTTGAGCTACTTGAAGCAGCAGTTACATCTGTCCAGCTCGTGCCAGAGTTTGAAGTAACATAATGCTTAGCACCAAATTGGCAAATCATTACGGTTCCATCAGGTGACATTGCCATTGCTCCAGTTGTTCCAGTTGGAATTGCAGGTGCATTAACTGGTGCACCTGCGTCACCAACAGTCCATGTTTTCAATGAACTCCCACCGGTGATATAGATTTTATTGCTATTCGATGCGCAAACGATTTCACGAACAGTAGAAAAACCTGTAGTTGTGCCGGGAACTGGTAACCATAATACCCCATCTGTACTATAAAAAATTCCATCACCTTGACCTGAATAAGGCTCACCTATTGAACTGCTTAGTCCTGTTGAGATAAAAATTGTTCCATCTTGTGTTTGGCATGCAGATGAAATTGTTGGGTTACCCGGAAAAGTTGAAACTTTTGTCCAAGCATTACCACCATTAGTAGATTTCCATAAACCGCCAGTAACTGAACCAGCATAAATGTTATTAATATTATTTCTGTCAATAACGATAGCTCTTGTTCTACCCCCAATATTATCTGGTCCCTTTTCTTCCCATATTAATGGAAGACCAAACTTACTTGAAAATTGCATTGCAGCACGTTGTTGAGACATCTTCTCTGCGGTTAACGGCAAGCCTGTCTCGCTGTCCATCAACTTATTTTCCCACCATGTTTTTGCGCCGTCACCAACTGAGGTAGCATGCGCTCCAACTAAGCCTTCTTGGGTGTAGCTCGCTTGAGTAGTATCAAGAGATAAGTTAGATATTGCAACAACTCCAAGTGTTAGAGCAGCTGTACCTAAAATAATTTTTTTCGTATATGTTTTCATAATCAGGTTCCTTTCAAATTCATAAAAGCGTCCGAAGATAATAATTTTTTATTTCTAAGAACGCATTGTTGTTTAATCTGTATAAAAAATAGTGGTGTAAATCTATTTTGTTTGATTGAATGGTATTTTATAATTAGTGCAATTGATCAAAAAGATGTTTTTCGGCATGGTAACTTGAACGGACAAGTGGCCCACTTTCAACGTATTTAAATCCCATTTCTTGCCCTAGTCTTTTGTAGTGTTCAAACTGCTCAGGCGTTATAAATGCTGCTATTGGCAAATGTTTTGGTGTGGGTTGTAAATATTGACCAAGGGTAATAATGTCCACATCTACGGATCTCAGATCTTGCATGGTTTCAATTACTTCTTCAATAGTTTCGCCAAGGCCTAACATTACGCCAGATTTTGTACGCATTCCACCTTTTTTTAAGCGAAAAAGTAATTCTAGACTTCGATCATACTTTGCTTGTATGCGCACTTCTTTGGTTAATCTTCGAACGGTCTCTAAATTATGAGACACTATTTCAGGAGCAACATCAATGATCATTTGTAAGTTTTCCCATTTTCCGGCAAAATCAGGAATTAAGGTTTCCAGTGTTGTGGTTGGTGACTGTGCTCGAATGGCTCGCACAGTTTGCGCCCAAATTTCTCCGCCGCCATCTTTAAGATCGTCTCTATCTACAGAAGTTACAACAGCGTGTTTTACCCCCATTGTTTTGACAGAATGTGCCACTCTACCTGGTTCATAAACATCCACAGCTTCTGGTTTACCAGTAGCAACTCCACAGAAGCCACAACTGCGGGTACATATATTACCAAGAATCATAAAAGTAGCGGTTCCTTCGCCCCAACACTCGCCCATGTTTGGACAGCTTCCACTTTCACAAATTGTATGTAATTTGTGTTCGTCTACTAAACTGCGCACCTTTTTGTAGTTCTCACCAATAGGTAATTTTACTTTTAACCATTTTGGTTTTTTGATACGTTCTACTCGTTCTTCCATCAAAAATTCAACTTTAGTGCACAAAGGTATTTAATCCTAGGTTAAATGTGCTACTTTTGTGGTATTATATTCATTGAGCGTATAGTTCATTCATCCACAATCAAACAATGTTGAATTCAAGCAATCAGGCAATAACAGCCCAAATTAGTTATTTAGGCAATTTACGTACGGAAGCAACTCATGTTAAATCTGGCAGCAAAATAATAACAGATGCCCCAACAGACAATCACGGAAAAGGAGAAGCTTTTTCGCCAACAGATCTAGTGGCTACGGCGTATGTTTCTTGCCTGTTAACTGTTGTTGGAATTCATTGTGCTAACAATGCTATAAATTATACGCATGGGGAAGGAACAGTGGTAAAAATTATGGGAGATAATCCTAGAAAAATTGATCGTTTAGAAATAGAAATCGATTTCTCTGGCAACAATTGGGACGTGAAAACGCAAGAAAGATTAGAAAGAGTTGCTTTAGCTTGTCCGGTAGCGAATACCTTGGATGAATATGTTGAGGTGAATATTAATTTTAAGTTCTAAAGCGGATTTCTAAAAGAATAAAAAGATAATTATGGAAGATAGATACGATAAAAGAAAAGAAGGTTACGCTAAACGACGTGATTTTTCAGAAACTAAATATAGCCGTGAAATTAAAGAAAGAGTTGCGCCTTCGGATGTTATATTTGGAGTTCATGCGGTATTAGAAGCAATAAAGGCAGAAAAAACAATCAACAGAATTGTAATACAAAAAGGAATTAAAAAAGAGTTTTTTGACGAATTACAACAAGGTCTGAAAGGCAAAGAGTATCAATTGCAATTTGTGCCTGTCGAGAAATTGGATGCAGTTACAACCAGTAATCATCAAGGAGTTATCGCCTATATTTCTCCTGTAGAATATTATGATGCAAAAACATTGGTGGACGAATTATTAGAGCATGGTGTTAAGCCAAACATTTTGGTTTTGGATCGATTAACGGATGTGCGCAATTTTGGAGCAATCGCTAGAACTGCAGAATGTATGGGGGTTGACGCTGTGTTGATTCCGAGCAAAGGTTCGGTTACCATCACCCCTGATGCGGTAAAAACATCTGCTGGAGCGTTGAACACCATTAAAGTGTGTAAGGAAAATAATATGTTGGATACCGTGTATTACTTGCAGCAATCTGGATTAAGAATCGTTGCGTGTACCGAAAAAACGATGGTTCCGTTACGCGAAGCAAATTTGCGCGGAGGAACTGTGATAATAATGGGATCTGAAGATACAGGGATTTCCGATGAATTATTGAAGTTGGCAGATGTTAGGGCTAAAATTCAAATGATGGGAACAATCGAAAGTATGAACGTTGGTGTTGCAACTGGGATTGTTTTATACGAGAAGTTTAGACAAATGAATGAGTAGATGAAAAAAGGTTAGCCGTGATAAACTTTTGAGCGTACAATCAAGTTATTTTGAATTTCTAAAACTTCCGCTACCATCATATCTTCTTCGTTATCTACTTTTCTTAGGTATTCCATCAAGATGCTTGAGTCATTAACAATTAAGTTTTGCAAGGCGTAATGCAGTGTTGGGAGTCTATCAAAAGCATCAATCCACCAAGCACGCATTTCCTTTCTACCGTTTACAAAACCATTCGTTTCGGGTAAGCGCTGCTTTAGTTTTGGGCTAAAATGTATGGCGTCTTCAGCGTATAAAGATAATATGGACTCAACCTCATGGACATTAAATGCTGCGATCCAATCGTGGGCAATTTTTGTATTGATTTCTATTTGTGTCATGGTGTGGAAAACAAAAGCTACCCCTTTTTAAAGAGTCGCTTTTTAGATAGATTATTTTTTTAACGTAATACCATCGGCTTCAAATCCAAATTCGATTGAAGGCTCAGTTATTTTTTCGATTTCAGCTTTACTTTTCCCAGCATCCTCTTCATAATGGCGCAAATACTCAACTGAAACGGTGTCTTGATAGGCAAGGCCACCAAAATATGCTTTTGTGCCAGACGGCGTGTTGGTTGGTATAGTGAAATGATCTTTAAACATTACACGAAATGAACCACCTTTACCGTCATCAACTTTAACCCAACAGCCTGCCTTTGAGCAGACTTCTATTATAGTTCCTTCAAAATAAAATTCCTGATCACCTGCGGTTTTATTAAATTTTGCAAGCATTTCTGCCGTGGTAATAACAGCGTCCATTTTAACTTTTTCAGGACCATAACTTTTACCAAGTTGTGTTGTTTTTTCTGTGTCGTTAGTTTGAACTTGACCACAAGACATTAAAAGTAAGATTGCCGTAGCTAGGGATAAGAGTTGATTTTTCATGTTTTTTTTCACAAAGTTAATGCACTTATTTTAATGCAAGCCTAATTTAAATAGTGTTAACGATTATTTAAGTGTATTGGTTAATTTCGTTTTACAGCGTAGAACAAAATAAGATATTCCTCTTTAGTTGGGTTTAATACTACATCTAATTCTACTCCATTTCTTGCGTTGGCTTTTGTTTGATGAAAGTGATTTTTTTGATCGTTAAGGTGGTAATAATAGACATCATACTTTCCAGGCTCCATTCCTTCCAATTTCAGTTTTTCTACAGACGTGTTAATTTTTTGTGCCACGCGCAATGAAGGCGGCAAGTAATAATGCCCACCATTTTCGCTTTCTTTTATCAGTTTACCCTGCTCGTTAGTAAATTTATATAGACTGTCACAACAATCAGAGGCACTTAGGATGTTATAAGTTTTATTAGAAATGACGCCAAAAGCACTTTTCTTGTCGCCAGATCTTAAATACGAAACGTCAGCTTTTCGATATCGGGGTAATAAACTATTTTTTGGTGTAAACCACCCATCCATACTTTTGTAATAATTTTTGCGGTAGCCCCAAGAACCATCTTCCATGCGTTCTGAAGATCCGGGATGCCAGTTCGTATTTTGTTTTAATTGGGTAGCTGTCCAACTATTCATTTTTTCAAAATGATGAAATGTTTCTGGCATTCGCCACATAATCCAAGAAAGTGAACCACTCACACCACTGAAGATACTCTGCCATTGCGCTCGAATTACTTCGATTTTATCTTTGTCACATTGGCTATCTAAAGCATCAAATTCTGCAAGCAGAAATGGTTTGTGGAAGGCATTTGTTTTTTGATCAGTACTAGTGTATGATTCGTTAAGTAGTTCATCATTTAAAACTTTTCGTGAGATATTAGCGTGGTGATTGAAAAAACTTGGGGAAGCGTAATCGTATAAATTGCTGCACATTAGCGTTAAATCAGGTGATGCAAATGTGTAGTCATTTATGGCTTTAGCTCCAGCATAGGTTGTTGTAATAATGTGGCTCTTACCATTATAGTGACTGTTCATAAATGCCCCCATTTCGTGGTGCCATTTTTCAAAAGGTTTTGCGTCTACTGAGTAGGTATGGGCTCCACTTGCATCTGTTGATTCGTTGTTACCAATTTGATTCGCCTCTGCTATAAATTCATAAACTCCTAAATTGGACGAATAACCCCAGCGTGCCATAATGTAACGCAAGCGTTGTTTGTAATACTTTTTTGCGTCCTCATTGATTAAAAAATTTTGGGCTGGGAGACCGTTTAACAAATCGTAATAGCAAAAATGTTGCTCATTTATTTGATCATCCCAGACCCATTTAGTGTAATAACTTTGTGGTCCGAAATTTTGAAAAGTCATCTGAAGTTGCGTACTTAAATGCAAAATCACATCTCTACTTTCCGCCCACGTGAATAGTTTATCCATTTCTTGAGCCATGTGCAAGCGTTGAGTATAGTTTCCTAATTCTTCCCATTCAATTTCACATGAAGTTGGAGCCATTATGAGACGCATATAGTTTACCCCATTATTTGCGAGTAAGTTTAATCTTTCTTGGTATTTTTTGTAAACCCGAGGTGCAGCATAATTCGGACGATACCCTTCGTCCATAATGTAGTTTACACCGTTGATGTTGTAATCAAAATAAGCAAAGAGTTCTGGATCCGTGGAAGTTGTTGTCATCGGCCAAGTAACGTTGCACCCAATCGGATAAAAGGGCTCGTTTTTGCGTTCAAAAAATCGTCCATTTTTGTCAATAATGATTGGTCCTCTTCCCCCTGAAATAACTTCAAAATCAACAACTTCGGATTCAGTTTGAAACTTTGGCGTGATGATTTTTATACTACACGTCCATTTACCTGCTTTTGGAGGCGAGAAGCGTATGCGGAAAGGGAATGGGTTAGACTCTAAATTATATCCCCCTAAATTTTTGTATTCTTCATTTGTGATAAAATCACTTTTGTTTTTGACCGGTATTCCATCTGCTTCCCAAATAGAATATTCTTGGGTATAAAATCCATCAATGGCAATTACTTCATCACTTGATTCATGCTTGAAAAATGCTGTAACTTTCAATTCCCATTCTAAATAAGGATTAATCTTTTCTTTTCCACCAATCTTATTCACAAAATTAAATACACGTTGCTGTATGCTTTCAGGAATCATAAGGCCTAATTCTAGTTTCTCATTCTGTACAACATAACTGGGGTCAGAATAGCCAAGAATTGATACATAAACCGCGTTGTTCGATTGAAATCGAGGATAATTATAAGTTTGCCCCTTGGCGTAGTCAGAAATACAAAGTAGTATTAGTAAAATGAAATAGAACTTTTGAATCATATAGAACAGTTTTTCATCAAAGGTAAAAATCTTTGACAAAAAAAAGTCGAAGTTTTATACTTCGACTTTCACTTAAGGTTATAATGAGTTTTATTTCAATGCTTTTTCATAAAATTCCATTGCATTCATGGTTGAACCATCAAAAATGATTTTATCATTCTTAACAGATACTAAAAAACGAACAATAACTTTTCTGCTTTCAGGTGTGTTTTTAACCATCTTAACAAGCGCTATTTGTACTTTTGGGTTATAAGTAACAGTAAAGAAATCTTTGTAATAAGCTGAAACTTTTACAACATCTTCATTAGTGACATCCGAAAGTTTGAATTCAAAAACACCAACTTCCTTATTCGTTTGGATGGTTTCAAGGTTACCTTTTACTGAAGCGGTAGATTGAGCGAACATAGCAGAACCACAAAATAATGCGACAACGGTTAATAAGTTTTTCATAGTATAATTTTTAATTTCTTTTAACGATGACGAATATCTTACAAATAAGTTGCGTAATCAAATTATATTTGTTCTTTAACATAAAATTATCAAAACTGTTATGGGTCAATTAGAGTCTTTCTTAACTGAGAATTGCATGGAAGCTGGTTGCGACGAAGCAGGTCGAGGCTGCTTGTCTGGGCCGGTTGTAGCAGCTGCAGTAATTTTACCGATAGACTTTACACATCCGTTGTTGAACGATTCAAAAAAAATGACTGAAAAGCAACGAGCATTGTTGCGACCTATAATTGAAAAGGCAGCATTAGCGTTTGGGATCGGGATAGTTTCCGAAAAAGAAATTGACGAGATAAATATTTTGAACGCAAGTTTTTTGGCGATGCACCGAGCGTTAGATCAATGTAAAATCATTCCCGAACATTTAATTATTGATGGCAATCGTTTCAAAAAGTATAAAGAAATCGAGCACACTTGTATTGTCAAAGGAGATGGTAAATATATGTCGATTGCCGCCGCTTCCGTTTTAGCTAAAACACATCGAGACGATATCATGGAGAAGCTTAGCCTTGAGTTCCCAGCATATTTATGGGCCAAAAACAAAGGTTACCCAACTGTTGAGCATCGTAAAGCCATTTCAAATTTTGGACCGACAAAGTACCATCGAATGAGTTTCGCATTACTACCTATTCAACAAATGAGAATTCTTTTTGAATAAGAACAAAACAGCAAAGCAATGTGTCTGTCGTATTTATTAGGTTAACAAATTACTGTTAATCTTTCATTTATAAGCACTAAATACATACGCTTATTGAACGTATTTTTGCGTAAAATATAAAGTTTTGGGTAAAATATTTCGTTGGGTATTGGTTGTGAGTTGTTTGTCTTGGTGCATTTTAGCGGCATTTTTTTTAATACGTTCTCAGGACAATGATTTTAATCCGAAAGTATTGTTCTCAGAAAAAGGGGAAATGGTAACGGTTATTCATAGACCAAGTGAATGTAATTTGGAAGAATTATTTCCTCAGATTTCCTCTGGTATGCATGCGGATATTTCACCAATATTAACGTTCGTTGAAAAAACAAAAGCACGAATTTATTTATCGTCATTTCGGGATTTTTGTTTAATTGAAGGACCAACTAATTGGAGAAAAAAAGACATTCGCATGTTTTCAAAAATCTTGGGTTCAATTCCGATCAAAGAAAGTGTTATGGGCTGGAAGCTGAACTCAAACTATCGTTGCGAGGTGTATGCTAATAGGCTACTTTTATACAAAACCAAACCCGAGAGAGGAGCGCTTTCTACAGCCGTCACTTGGGATTTAATTGATAAAAGTGCTTCTTATACATTGGTTAACCCCACCAATGATAAGGTTGAAAATATTTATGCAAACAGGTCAGAGCGTTATGTGTCTCAAGCAAAATCGTCTAAATCTTTACCGCTAGTCAATGATTACGAGTTATTTGCGGGTAATTTACCCGAAGATATCTTAAAGTATGAATTTATTCAAACGGATGCGTTGAAATATTATTTAACGGAGGAAGAGTATTATAAGTTTGGCAAATTACCAGAAAATGGATTTGTTATTTTCAATTATAAAGGTAAGAATTGTTTGTTATTGGATCCAGCAGCTGGATACGATCCATTTCTTATGTATGACAACGAAAAAATAGAAGGTAGAAATGATTTTGTGAAATTCACAAGTGAGTCTTTCAGTTTGCCAAGTTTAATGTATTTGGAAAATGAGAGTTATGGGATAAAAACCGGAGGGAATCTGATTATCTGCGGAACAAGAGAGACAGCTGAAGCACTTCAAATTGCAACTAAATTGGGCAAAACGTTTGCTTTGAAAAACAGTATACTGAAAGAAGGGTTTTTTCAACTCCCGAAAAAAGTATCGTATCGATCAATTGCCGATGAAGCCTATGAAACAACATCTTATCTGGAAGGTTACATGCATTCAACGAAACTTCGTGTTATCACAAATGAAGAATCTATTGAAACGGATTTAGTCGAAGACAAAGGAGAAATTTTAGCAACATTGACGGGAGAAATTAAAGATGTATACTACATAGACAATCCTTTGGGTTTTCCGTTCTTGCTGATTAGAACGAATAATGGATCAACCCAATTTGTCAACACTTCTCTGAATAAACAACCTGCCGGAGCTAGTTTAGTCCAAACTTCAGTACCCAGTCGTGTTGTGCTAGATGGAGAAGCTTACTGGAATCTTCATGCAGATCTATCCTTCAGTTTAATTGACAAAAATGGTTTTTTGCGAGCTGGGTATCCATTAAATTTGCCCAAAATTGCTAGTTCTAATGTCATCATTCTAAAAGAAAAAGGAAAAAACTTTTACATGTACGGAACTCCAAACGGTTCAATTGAAAAGTATAATGCCAGTTGGAAACTTGTCAAAAGCACTACAATTGGAAAGGGCGCGATTAAAAGTATTCAATACAGTGAATCTGGAAATATCTTAGTAAACATCAATAATGAAGCTTGGTTTAATGGGAAGATAAGTAACCTAAAACAAGGGAAAACAACAGCGGCAGCAATCGATGTGATTTTAGAATCCGGTGTTCCCACAAATGTCGGCAAGTTTTACACGAATTCAGATGGAATTTATTTCGTTTCTCCAAATCAAACACCGGTTTTATTAAGAAAAGGAAGTGGGTATGTAATGCATCAAGTAATTGCTGAAGGCAGTCAAGCGAAAGTAATTTTAAGTAATGGGAGTCACGTGTCATGTTTAAGTGAAACAGGGACAGAGTCTTTCTCCTTTCAAACTGAATTAAACACCATCGAATCGGCTTCAATGATTATACACAAAGGCAAGAAATATATTGCAGTGTTGGATGGAATTCAAAATAATATTTCCTTACATCATCCAAATGGGTCATTATTTAAACAGCGAATTTGGGAAGGAAGTAAAAATGTTTACTTGCAAAATAGTCAAAATCAACTTTCTATGCTTACTTTTGTGGGAAGATACTTAATAAAATACACGTTAAACCCAAATCTATGAGAAACTTTACAAAAAGTCTATTATTAATTACCCTTTGTTTTAGTGCGAATAAATTTTTTGCTCAAAATTATCTTGGTGTAATTCAAAGTAATTATGCAGGTGTTATGTCTGCGGATTTACAGCCAGCATCCATTGTCGATAATCGATTCAAATTCGATATGAATTTGGCGAGTTTCAATGCTACTGCGTTTCAGAACATTTACAAGTTCGACACGAAAGATATGCCAAAATGGTGGATTAAGTCTTTTGATACTTTGAATTCTCAATGGACAAAGCCAGATAGCACTTTTATGTCACGCTATTTGCTTCCGCTTAAAGATTTTACTGATGATGCTGCAAAAGCACGTGGAGCCAACATCAATATTCAAATCGATTTATTAAACTTTATGTTCCACATAAATCCAAAAATCGCACTAGGCTTCTCAGCTAAATTTAGAAGCATAACAAATGTTGATGATGTAAGTATGAAATTACTTAAATTAGGGACAGAAGAATTAAAGTATCAACCATTATGGGTGATCAATATTCCTGAAGCGTTGATTAGAGTTAATCACATGTCATGGAATGAATACGGCGTAAACTACGCACAGGTATTAAAGGATGACAATGAGCATTTCTTTAAAATGGGAGGTAGACTTAAGGTTCTTCAAGGTTTAGGTGCTGCTTATTTGTATTCTGAAAATTTCAACTTTGCCTTAAAAAATGAAGATACTACAACTTCTCTTTCTGGAGATTTCAATTATGGGTATTCAGCAAATTTAGATGGCGATTTAGCAAAAACATCTACTTATTTGAATGGTTCGAAATTAGGAATGGGCTTCGATATTGGTGGAGTTTATGAATACCGTCCAAAACATGCGGATTTCCGTTATGAAATGGATAACGTTACAAATATCTGGAGACGCGATATGGATAAATATAAGTTCCGTTTAGGTGTGTCTTTAGTAGATGTTGGTCGTATTAAATTTGCAAAAGGTGGATTGAGTAGAGATTTCTCAGTGAATGTGAATGCTTCTCCAACTGATTTAAATCAATTTACAAAGATTGGTAGCCTTGGAGAATTTGATTCAATAGTTGACTATAACACAAGAAATACTACAGGATGGGAAGGTCGTCAAGCTAGCAGCACGTTCTTTATGAATACTCCTGCGGCTTTAAGTTTACAAGCTGATTACCATATTTGGGATCGTTTCTTTGTGAACGTTACTGGAGTTTTAAATGTGAACGCTAAAAAAGATGTTAACCGTGTTACTGTACCAAATCAGATATCTATAACTCCTGGTTATGATCATCCTTGGTTCGGAATTGGTATTCCAATTTCCTTGAATAAGTATTCTGGCCTAACTGCAGGTTTAGCAGCACGTTTAGGTCCACTTACTTTTGGTTTCCAAAGCTTTAATGCAGTAGCGGCTGCGGGTAAAGTTAGAGGGGTACAAGCGTTTACAGGCTTACGTATTCCTATTTTGTATGACGGTCCTCAGGATATGGATAAAGATAAAGTATCCGATAAGGTGGATGAATGTAAAGAAATTCCTGGTATCTGGGCTTTCAAAGGTTGTCCTGATACAGATGGAGATGGAATTATTGACAGTCAAGATGCTTGCCCTACAGTCGCAGGTTTAGCTCAATTCAAAGGTTGTCCGGATCGTGATTTGGATGGAATTGAGGATAGTAAAGATGCTTGCCCAGACGATGCTGGTTTAGTTCAATTTTCAGGTTGTCCGGATAGAGATAATGACTCTATAATTGATAAAGATGATCTTTGCCCAGATGTTGCAGGTCTACGTGCTTTCAACGGTTGTCCAGATAGAGACGGTGACGGTGTTAAGGATAGCGAAGATGCTTGTCCTGAAACACCTGGTCCAGTTGTAAACAACGGGTGTCCAGATTCGGATAATGATGGTATTTTTGATCAAATTGATAATTGTCCGTTAGTTGCTGGACCTAAAGAAAATAACGGATGTCCTTACCCTGATACTGATGGTGATGGATTGTTAGATAAAGACGATAAGTGTCCTTATGTTGCTGGTCCGATCAAAAATCAAGGTTGTCCTTATCAAGATACAGATAAAGATGGTATTATGGATGCTGAAGACAAATGTCCAGGTACTCCAGGTGTTCCTGAAAATCAAGGTTGTCCAAAAATCAGTGAAGAAATACAAGAAGTATTACGCACAGCTTTCGAAAATCTTGAATTCAACACAGGTAATGCAATCATTAAAACTGAATCATATGCATCGCTTAATGATTTAGCTAAAGTATTGGTTAAGAAACCGACATGGAAGTTGAACATTGCTGGCCATACGGATAACCAAGGTAATGATGCTGCTAACATGGTTCTTTCTAAGAAAAGATCAGAAGCAGTTAAGGCATATTTAATTTCTAAAGGAGTTAAAGTTGAAAACTTAGTTACTGAATACTATGGTGAAACTAAGCCGATTGCAGATAATACAACAGATGCAGGTCGTCAGAAAAACCGTAGAGTTGAAATGACTATCGTATTTAAATAATAGTTAATTTATTTAATGCAGATCCCTCCTACGAAAGTAGGAGGGATTTTTTTTGTTAGGATTCCAAGAATAATTAGCACTAATTTTTCTGTATCATGAACAATTACTTATCTTCGCATCATGAAATTTTTGTTTTCCTTGTTTTCTTTTTTGTTATTAAATGTTTCTTTTGGTCAAGATGAGGTAGTTTGGTCTGCCACGTTTAAGCCCGATAGTTCATTAATAGTAATAGAAGCAACTATCGGCAAGAATTGGCATTTATATAGTGTCAATCTTACAGGTGATTCAGGTCCAATTCCTACTTCTTTTTCTTTTCCAACATCAGAGCTGTTGCACATTCACGGACCAATAAGAGAATCAATTCCTGAAACACATTACGACCCAAACTTTGAAGCGAACATAAGTAGTTTTATGAATCATGCAACGTTTAGACAATACGCGCATTTCGAGAAGCCTGGAGAATATGAGTTTACGGTTACTTTTATGGTGTGTAATGACCAAATGTGTATTCCTCCCACAGATAAAAAGATAAAAATAGTATTGTAATTTTTTCCAATTCAAAAATCAAATAGTATGTCAAAGTTCATTTATTTAGTAGTTCTATTCTATAGTGTTGTAACTGGTAGTATTGCGTTTTCTCAAGGAGCAGATACGTGGGATAAAAAAGTTAGTTTTAAATATAGTGTTGAAAAATTAGATGACAGTCATGCTAATATTTTAATTAAAGCAACGTTGGTTGACGGTTGGCATATTTATTCTATCAATCATAAACCAGATGATGCAGATGGAACAGGTTTTCCAACCGCATTTGTTTTTACTCAAAATAAAGCCGTTAAGTTTATTGGAAAAGCGGTGGATGGACAAAAATGTGTTGCCCATAAAGATGAGTTAGGAACCCATTTGTATTTTGAGAAATCTATAACATTTAAGCAAAAGGTTCAAGTTTTATCGAAAGACAAAACAACCATAGATTTTAAGTATGATTTTCAAGTTTGTGATGAGAATGGATGTTTGTTTCCACCAACACAGAAAGGTAAAGTTGTTATTGATGGAGCAAGTTATACCATCGCTGCAATAATTGAAGACACACCAAAAGTTGAAGATACCGTTGCTGTGGCTTCAACAGATCCAAGTTTGACCAATGAGACAGTAAGTCAAGCGCCGAAAAAAGTAATTAATCTTACTGCTCCCAAACAAAACAGAAGTTTATGGTTGCAATTCATATTAGGATTTTTAGGAGGTTTGGCTGCAATTTTTACACCGTGTCTTTTCCCAATGATTCCAATGACTGTTACCTTCTTTTTGAAACAGAAAAATGTTCTTTTTAATGCTGGAGTTTATGGTTTTTCTATCGTTGCGGTATATGTACTGATTGGTTTTATTGCTGCGCTATTCTTCAACGGTGCTAGTTTAAACCAACTGGCGAGTAACGTCTGGATGAACCTATTCTTTTTCGCCATCTTTATGTTCTTCGCTTTTTCTTTCTTAGGAGCTTACGAAATTACGATGCCGAACAGTTGGATCAATAAAGCAGATAGCAAAGCGGATAAGGGCGGAATCATGGGGCCTGTGTTTATGGCTTTTGTATTAATATTGGTTTCATTTTCGTGTACTGGTCCAATCATCGGAACGTTGCTAATAGATGCCTCTAGTGGAGGTATTGTTGCGCCTATGGTTGGAATGGCAGGGTTTTCATTTGCATTGGCGTTACCCTTTACATTATTTGCTATTTTCCCTAAAATGTTAAACGGCTTACCGCAATCAGGTGGATGGTTAAACTCTGTCAAAGTTGTACTTGGATTATTGGAAATAGCGTTGGCTTTGAAATTCCTTTCGGCTGCAGATTTGGCTTACCATTGGGAATTAATAACACGCGAGATATTTGTAGCGGTATGGGTAGTGGTATTCTTTATTATCGGCGTTTACCTTCTTGGAAAAATCAAATTCTCACATGACTCGGATTTGAAGCATGTTTCTGTGCCTCGTTTTATGTTTGCTATAACCTCGATCATCTTTTCACTTTACTTGCTTCCAGGACTTTGGGGCGCACCACTAAAGATTATTGATGGTATAGCCCCTCCAATTCACCATAGTGAGGATAACTTCAAGTTTTCTCGTGGTGAAGTTAGTCTAAAAGGAGCAATTTTTGAAAATCCTGCTTTTGAAAAATACAAGTCTCATACACATGCAATAAATGGAGGAAGTATATACGTATTTAAGGATTTGAAATTGGCTGAGGCATATGCAAAAGAGATTAACAAACCACTTTTGGTCGATTTTACAGGTCATTCATGCGCGAATTGTCGTAAAACGGAGTCTTCCGTTTGGACAAATTCAGACATTCTACCAACCCTTCAAAATGATGTTGTAATTGTTTCCTTGTATTGTGACGATAGAGAGGCGTTACCAGCATCGGAAGTGCACTATTCTAAAACACTGAAGGGCGATTTATTGAATATTGGTAATAAGTGGAGCGAGTATCAAATAGAGCGCTATAAAACGTCTCAACAACCATTATACGTTATTCGTGATGCGAATGGGAATGACTTAACTGTTCCAATTGGATATACGCCTAATATTAAAGAGTACAAAAGATTTTTAGAAAAGGGAATTCAGCAATTTAAGTAATTTGTAACTAGATATAGATTAAAGGCTTTCATTATTGGAAGCCTTTTTTTGTTCGAACACCTTAGATAAAGAGTAGGATGATTAAGTTATGCTGTTGCTTTTTTATTTGCTTTTTGATCGGATAACAATGAACAAATTTACATCAGCTAAATCGCAGTTGCGCATAAGTTGCATTAACAATGACCTTGAATGATATTAAGTTCCACGTTAAAATGGATTGGAGAATTGAGGTAATACGATTGTAACCACGAATTTTAATTACAACGAAGTGGAGTTAAAGAGAAGCGTAAAATGAGAATAATTGTACATTAAATTAATGAACGCATTCAAACAATGGATTAGTTGTAGGGCACAAAGAAATAGTGCAACAACTGCAGAAAATTTAAAGAAAGCTGAATTGAATTAAGCGGGTGTTTCTTCGTCAAAAATTTTCTTAGGACGCATTTTATCAAAAATCCCTAAGCTAATCCAATATGGAACGATGAAAAACAACAAAAAGAACAATAACCAAAAGGCCATGCCTCCAATGATTAAAAATAATGCGATTCCAAAAAGACTCATAATGCGCTGTGTATTGATTGCGCTAATGTGCGCATTGCAAAAGTAATAAATAATTCAAATAGCACGCTATTTTTCCAAAGATTGTTTTAAATTATTTTGAATCTAAATAAGTCAATTTATTTTCTGGGTTTCATCGGTTTAAATAACACTTCAACTCTTCTATTTTCTGCCTTTTCACGCTCAGTTCGTTCTTCAGTGATCGGTTGAGAATTTCCGTGTCCATAAATTTTAATTCGATTCTTATCAATTCCCTTTGCGACTAACAATTGCTTTATTGTTTTAGCGCGGCGCTTAGATAATTTTTTTTCATTGAAACAACAAACATGGCCATGTAATTCAATCTTATAATCATCCAATGACACTAGGGTTTTATATAGTGATTCAACTTCTGAAAAGGATTCTGGTAAAATAATAGCTTCATCAGGAACAAACATGATTGTCAATATTTGCTTTTTTCCTAGTTGAATTCTAGTATTTTTTTTCTTTTGTACAGAATCAATTACAATTGCTTGAGTTATTTTTGGATTTAAGCGTTTAACCTCTTCTGCTGGTTTGTCGTGTTGGTATACAAAAATATCTACACGTCTTGCTGTTGAAGCCTTGAACCTATTGTATTTGTTATTTTCACCGTAGGCAACATCTTGAACATTGGCATTTGGTAAAAACTCAACAATGTAGCTTCTTGTTTCTTCGTTACGCTTCTCAGAAAGATACTGATTGTATTGGGTTGGTCCAAGTGTATCTGAGTATCCGTTAATTTTGAATGCAATTCCTTCTTCCTCTTTATAGGTTTGTAGTTTTTGAGACAGACTTTCGGCATTAATTACAAGGTAATCGTTGTAGCGAAAAAACAGTGATACTGAATCTATTAATCGGATGTTGGAGGTTTGTGCCATTGACAAACCCGACATAGTTATAGTGAATATGGATAATAGAATATGTCTCATTAAATCGCTCAGTTTTAGGTTGCGAAAATAATAAATACAAAGTCCTTAAAACAACAAAGAGTAGTTCGATTTTGAACTACTCTTTGTTGAGAATATTGTTTAGATAAGCTTATTTTCTGGTGAGATGAAGGAATCCTTGTCCTTCTTCAATTTCCGTTTGCATGCCAAATACCTTTACTTTATAGAAATATGTGCCATCTGTTGCAGGGGTTCCTTTAAAACTTCCATCCCATGCAGGATTTAAACCTGAACCTTCGTACATAACTTCTCCCCAACGGTTGAAAATAATTAACTGAATATCTTTAGCGTTTTTAGAATCTACATCAAACATTTCATTAATATTATCACCATCCGGCGTGAATATATTAGGCATGCTCCAGGTTAAAGGAAGAACAGGCGGCAAAGAATCAACGGTTATTGTAACCCAAGCAGTGTCAGGACAATTACCATTAATGCTTGCAATCAACGAAACTAAATAAGTTCCATACATGTAGGTTTGTGCTTGAGTTGATGTACTGGTAGTTGGAAGGATGACTCCGTTACCAAAATTCCATACATAAGTGTTTGCACCTGTACTGCCGTTATAGAATGTAACATCAAGCGGTTGGTTTCCAGATACGGGAACAGCTAATACTGCTGCAACAGGAACGTTATTTTGAGTAACAAGAGCGCTATCTTGCGCCACACAACCAGTATTAATATCCGTTATGGTAAAGTAATACCATCCCGGAGGACGATTCGTCCAAACTGAGGCTTGAATAAACGAAGGACTTCCAGCTCCAGGTCCTGTCCACAAATAAACGGGTTGTTGTGGTACAGTTGTAACATTAGAAACAAATGCTTGAACCACACCATCATTAAGTCCACAACCACTTGAAGGGTAGGTTACTAACGAATCAATTATAGGCAAAGAGGTTGAGGTAACTGTGATGGTTTGCACTTGTGTATACCCGCAGGCATCAGTCGCTGTAACTGTGTACGTTGTGTCTGGATTTACGTTAGATGAATTTAACGTAACACCAGGGGTAGTTTGCCCAGTACTCCAAGCATACGTGTAAGGTGTAAATCCGTTTCCTGCAACAGCTGTTGATGTAACTTGTGCGCCGGCACAAGAGTTGGCGTTATTTGCAGTAAGTGTTAAAACCGGACCATCGTAGATATATATAGTACTCGTCGAAAATACTGTGTCGCCACATAAATTTACGGTTGCAATAGTGATTGTTACCGTTTCAATTCCTTCCGTAATCCCGTCTATGTTTGGGTCGATTACTAAAAGTACACTATCAACACCTACAGCAAATGTAACACTTGATGGGATGTTGACATAATCTGTACCATTAATTGCAGTTCCACCTATAATATAAGGCAATGTAATAACTGAAGTATCAGACCCCGGAGGACGGATCAACCAAAACGAGGCTGTCTCACAACGCTCAGCTGTTAGTGAATCGTTTGATATAGTGGTGTTTATAGATGGAGGGGTTGTGACCTGTACAGCAGGTGAGCTAAACGATTGAGCTTCGATAATTACCCCTGTGTCATATGCTTGGTCTCCTGTATTACAAACGCCTAGTTTAATGTGATATTGTTGACCACAAACTACCGTTGCTGTAGCGGTGAGTACTACAGTCGCGCCATCATATTGTATCGCAGTTCCATAAGACAATCCTCCTACATTGTGGGCATAAAATGCGCAATTTACACATGGGCCAGCATTAGCTGCACCATTATTTACTGTAGGCACAGAAACATTTGCTAAGCTTGGTAACGTGGCTAAATTGATGGCACCATTAGCAAATGTTCCGGCAATTCCTGGACCTGAAAGAAAGAAACCAAAGGCATCACCGTATTGTAAAAATTCAGGGTATTCTTCCGAACCAAAAATATATTTAAAAGAAATAACATTACCTGAAGGTGTAAAATCGAATTCCAACGCTACACCGTTGGTGGGAGCACCAGAAGTTCCTGCATTTGACAATTCGGTAAGGTCTACGTCATTTACTAGAATAGTTCCAGCAGCGTTACTCAAACTAGGAGAACTATTCGGACCCGCTGCAACAACTGCTTGACCTGAAGTTAACAAAATCCCATTTTGAATTGGAAAAGTTGGATTTAACGGAGAAGTATACGTAGCAACATTCGGTTTTACTGCTGTTGCAGCTAATGCACTCCCATTGTATTGAATGTTACTTGCTGTAACACCGCTTCCAAGTAAAACTTGTTGCACAACTTGTGCAGGAGTTAACAAATTTTGAACTGCAATTTGAGCTTGCATTTTTCCAATGAAAAGAGAAAAGCTTAAAAAGATGTAAATTAGTTTTTTAGACATAATGAATTGATTTTTTAATCAGACTGCAAATATACGTTAGAGGTTGCATTGATGTAAAAAATACTGTTTTTAATTTCAAAATTGCTTTATTTTGAACATCTCTCGCCTAATCTATGAATTTATTACTTTTTGGCTAGTTATTTTATCTACCTCGTTTTATGTTGATGGATAATATTGTTTGTTGAACGCGCTTTAACTACTTTCGTAAAAATTAACTTCGAATGAAGACCAAAATAGTTTTTTTGTTTTTTACTATAATTTTAGGGTTGAATTCATTTTCAAATCCGAATAAAAAGGTCTTGATTCGGCAAAGAATTTCGCTCCAATCTTTTGTAAGAGAATATTCTAAACTGAATAATCTACAAGAACTAGATAGTGCATACAATAGCTATAATAGTGAGTCACACAACCAAAGAGTCAAAATAATCAATGAACTAGCATATATTAAAACGATTTTAGAATTATCATTTAATCAAAAAGCATTTAAAATGCTTGTAAATGTGAAAGACAGAATTGGTAAAAGGGATAATTATTTAAATGGGATATATTATCTAGTTTATGCACGATTCATGTATTTGTCAAATAATACGAATTTGGCTTATACGTACAATGAAAAAAGCATTAATTATTTAAAGAAATCAAATCAATTAGACGAGTTAAAAAGTGCATTTGTAAATCAAGGATTTTATGCAAATTTTATAGAACCAAAAAAGACTTTATTTTATTACAAACGAGCTCTTGCTCTTGAGAATAATGGCGTGATGGCTTATTATGTTTCTTTAAGAACCAACCTTGCATTTTCTGCTCTTACGTTGAACAATGATCCTGAAAAAGCGCTTTATTTTTGTAATCAGGCACTTGAATTCATGAAGAGTCATGAAGAGTACAGTTACCTTGATGAATACAAAACAGTCATCATTTTGGCCTCCATTCATGAAGTAAAAGGAAATTTTGAATTAGAGAATTATTTCTTGTCGAAATCGAAACAAATTGCGCTTAAACACGGGATGAATTTGACGTTAAGGAATATTGCAAACTCGGAAAGTTATAATTTAACTGCTTCTGGGCAATATAAAGAGGCAGTGAATAGTCTTCGAGACATGGATAGTTTGAATTCCTTATTGGCATTGGATAAAATTTCAGAAGCCATAGCAGTTTTTGAAATAGATACCAAATTGAAATATGAGAAAAAGCAAAAACAGCGATTGACTCAGATATTGAAATTGAAAAGGAAGCAACAATTAATTTTAATCGTTTCTTTGACACTTATAAGTTTAGCTCTCTTTGGGATTTTGATCTTATTGAGTAACATCAAAAGAAAAAATAAAGTTCTAGTGTCTCAAAATGTTGAATTAGCAAGAAACACCGAAACTAGGCTTAAGGTTGATTCCGAATCTAAGGATGTTAATATGCAGCTAATTATTGAATTGGAAAAGTTGATGTTCGATAAAAAGTTATATGAAAATTCTACCATTACTTTAGAAAAAATAGCAAAAAAACTGAACTCGAATAGAACCTATCTTTCTGAAGCAATTAATTTGTATTACAAAGAAAATTACAGTAATTGGATCAATAAAATTAGAATTACCCAAGCGCGAAAACTGCTTGCTTCGCCTGAATTTGATTTTTATAGTATTGAAGGCATTTCAAAAATGGTGGGATATACATCAATTTCTACGTTTAACACTAGTTTTAAAAAAATCACTGGACTATCTCCATCGCATTTTAAAAACACGAGAGACAATTATGATAAATAAATGAGATACAAGCGGATGTCAGTAAATACAAGTATTTAGAGTTTTTTTATGTCTATCGAATTGAACAATTCGATAGACATAAAAATATTAATCCCCTTTTTCTAGGATAGTTTTGTGATTCAAATATTCAAAACAACATTCCAATGAACAAAACAAATAAACTCTTTCTCGCGTTGCTATTTTTTAGCGGATCATTACAATCAATTGCACAGTCACCTTGCCACGAAGTGGTAGGCTATTTTCCAAATTGGCAATGGTATGACCGAAGTAAATTAGTAAAACCTCAAACGATTGATTACTCAAAGTATTCGATCTTGAATTATTGTTTCTTTAATCCACAAAGCGACGGATCAATTATTTCTACAGACACGTGGGCAGATGAAAACCTACTTTTGGGACTTATTAATTGGTCGAGTGG
>JAYSRU010000267.1:0-2610 GCA_043720875.1 Crocinitomicaceae bacterium | reverse complement strand
GTTGCAGACCCAAACATGGTTAATAAAACTAATACTATTGATTTAAAGCAGTTTACACTCGTCATTGTTGTGAAATAATCGTTGGTTACCCTTAATTTTGGCGCAAAGATAGGTATTTAATCCAATACAATAAGGAAAGATTGCGAGAATTTTTAAGGAAATTGAAATAGCTGGAGGTAATGATCCTTTTAATAGCATTGCTTGGGACCAAAAAAATCAAATTTGAGTCGAAAATTTCTTAATTCTAACGACAAAAATACTTTGTAGAATCAGCAATAGAAAGAAGCCAACACAACATTGAATTGCACTGCTTTGCACTGATTTACCGTAATTGTAAATAATATAAGCGAGATAACTCATGGCAGCAATCAATTGGATGGAGATAAACATCAAGATGATTCCTGTAAAAACACGTTGACCTAATTCCCGGGTCATCCAAAATACATATCCTGTAAAACAGGCGATCAGCAGCATGGTTAAATAAAACGTTTGAATTAAATAAAACGATTTCGGCGTACTTAAAAATTGAAAAACTGTAAAGTGAAGTATTCCTATAAAAAATGGAGCTAATGCAAAAAGTAAAATTCGAAGCATTTATTTGTCTTTGTTTAGTTTAATAACCAATCGTAATACGAGGTATAAACCAACTGCAACCCCAAACAACGATAAACAGATAGTAAACCAAGGTGTGGCTGTTTTGAGTTTCTTGTCCAAGAATGTACCAAGCCAAGTAAATCCTCCAATTGCAATTGCCATCTGAATGCCAACACTAGAGTATTTTGCGTATGCATTAATCTCTTGGTTAACTTCTTTTTTCTCTTCTTCTTTTAATGGCATCGTTTAGTAGTTGTCGTCCATGAATGATTCATAGTCTTCTAAATTCTGAGAGTCAAACAACGTTTTAAGGTTATCTTGAGAGATAAAGATGAGTTTGTAATCAATTAAATCTCCGAGTAAAGATTTACTTGCTTTGAATGAAGCGATATATTCTTTAGCCGCATCTAATGTTGGAAAAGTTTTCACGAGAATAACACTTTGTTGTCCAAAAATCTTAGAGGTTGTAGTGAGTTTATCTCTACTGTATTGATTCTTGTTGTAGTCTGATACTTTGATTCTTGCAGGATTGCTGTTTTCTTTTAGCGGTAAGAATAGCACCATTTGAAACTCATCTGTAGCTTGTTTTTTATACAATCCCTTCTTGTTGCCATCAAAGGGTTTACTTACTGAAAAACCATTTTTTATTATGTCGAGTAATTCTTGCGCTCTTTTTGCCTCATCAGTTCCTGAATATTCCTCAAGAATTACATTTAAGATAGGTACAAGTAATTGTTTGTCTTCAGAAGTTTGACCGATACTTAGTGCTTTCAATAACATGTATTTAGCACGGTAGGGGTTTTCTTTTTGCTCTGCAATTACAACATCCGCTTTAGCGATCACAATGGAGTAAATTTTGCGGTTATAGCGCTCTAGCGTATTGACATATTCATCTTGTGCCAATGCTTCAATTTGCTTCTTTTTAATAAAGTAGTTAGGGTCTCTCAAATAACCAGCATAGTCACTTGTTGGATAATTAGTTAAAATATAGTCTCGATTTTCTATGGCTTTTGTTTCATCTTTTTCGCGGAACATGCTATAGATTTTATACGACGAAAGTAAACGATGTTTGTCCTCAAATTGCATTTTTGTGGCGCGATCCAAATAGAGATACGCTTTCTGATCCTCATTTAATTGATCTGTATATATGGTTCCTGCGTTATAAAGTGCCTCAATGAGCCTTTTATTACTTGCATTTATTGAAGAATCTCCGAAAGGAAGATTCACCATAAGATTATCCACGGTGAGTGAATCATCTTCTTTGGGCGCGACTGCATTTTGTGAAGTATCATCTTCAATGATTTTTGCGATAGCAATGTCTAGTTTTCGCGATCTCCTCCAATTGTCTTCGTTTTCTCTAGAGCCCCATGTTTTTTTGAATTCATTTAGTCCTTCAGCCCTTGTTTTAGGATTATTCCAATACCAGTTCCCTCCTTTGTTAGTTTGAACAAATGCGGTTTCTCGAGAAGCTTGCATGGCTGCCAAACGTTCGGCTTCGGCGGCTTTACGCTCTAATTCTTCTTTTTTTATACGTTTGATTTCTTTTTCAATAAATTTTATTCTGTCTTCTGGAGAAAGCGCTGCAATTTTTTGCAAAGAATCTTCTTTTTCAATGGTATTTACTTGAACAACTAGTTCTTTTAATTTTTCTGCTTTTTTACTGATTACTTCAAAGCGAGGAAAGTCTTTTGGTAATACGCGGACACAACTGTCGTAGTATTTTTGAGCAGGCACATAATCACGTTTTTTCAACGCAATATCTCCCAACATCTCGTAGCTCATTCCTTTTTGTCTACCATTGTTGATAGAGGTTTTAACGGAAAGATGAAGGTCTACTTTCGCTAAATCTTCTTTATTTTCTTTAAGGTCTAATTGACCCAAAGCAAAATAAATCTGATCTCTAAACTCAAGATTCTTTTCATCTTTAAGCATTTTCTTAAGGTCTTTTCTAACTTTTTCTCCGCCACCAACTGCTCTATTAATTCGTGCATGAAAGAGCATTTGATAACTTGCCGG
>JAYSRU010000266.1:0-22558 GCA_043720875.1 Crocinitomicaceae bacterium | reverse complement strand
ACAACTCTTCTATAAATTGATTTATATCCTTGAGTGTTTTTATTTCTTGCTTAACAATTTTCTTGAATTCTTGAGTATTAATTATTGATTCATCTTCTGTAATTAAGCATAATTTCCTATCTATATTAAAACCATTCGAATTCAAGCATGCCCCATGATCTATAGGAATTACAAAAAATCCAGAATCATTTGCATTTATCAATAAATTAAAGTTGTTCCAACTTCTATCTTCATTCGCAAACCAAAGATCAAAAAATGCAATAACCAATAGATCTCGCTTGTTGCTGATTTTAATTTTTCTAAATTCAAATTGACTCCATTCTATTGCTTCTTCTAAATAAGTTGTGGCAAAACAAGGAATTTTTCCGAAAAACGATGCATTACATTCACTTGTTCCAAATGTATGTTCATCCTTAACTATTACGAGTTCTTTATTCGGTAATTCCACACCTAGAGCTTCTAATAGAGAATGACTTAACCATTCTATAAAAAGTAAATTAGCTGGAAGTTTTCCTCGAGAATGCTTGACCACATAATCCTTAAGATCATTACATTCAACCAAAACCGGTTTTTGACCAGTATCAAATACTTTCTTAATATTTTGAATTGAATGCAACATTAATTCTTCACCAACGCTACTTTCGTATCGCCTTCGCTTACTATATCAGTAATCAAACTTGCGTTAGCTACATTTCCTACTTCAATTTTATCGGCCAAAACCTCATCACAGATGTAATTCATATTTGCAGCCAAGGCATTCGCTATACTTTCGCTCGTTTCAATCACTAAGGAAATTCTATCGGTAACTTCTAATCCTGAATCTTTACGCAACGTTTGAACTCTATTTACAATTTCGCGGGCTATTCCTTCCGAAATTAATGCTTCGTTTAATGTCACGTCTAATGCAACAGTGATCTCATTATCACTTGCAACCGTGTAACCTGGGATATCTTGCGCTTGAATTTCAAAATCTTCTAGGTCAAGCTGCATTGCAACTCCATCTAACGTTCCATTCCAACCTTTTTGCGTTTCGATCGCTAAAATATCTGCACTTGAAAAACCATTTACCGCTGCGGTAATTGCTTTCATTTGTTGCCCATATTTCTTGCCAATCGTTTTGAAATTTGGTTTAATGCTTTTAATAAAAACGGTATTATCCGCAGCAAGTAATTCCATTTCTTTTATGTTAAGCTCAGAAAGAATTAAATCTTTCACCTTCAAGATACGGTCTGCAAAAAGTTGATCTAATACTGGAATAATGATTTTTTGTAAAGGTTGGCGCACACGCAGTTTTTCTTTCTTTCTCAAGGCTAAACCTAAAGAAGAAATACGTTGTGCTATTTCCATACGTGCTTCTAAATCCAAATCTATTGCCGCAGTATCCACTGTTGGAAAGTTCGCTAAATGAACAGAACTTGCTGTATGATTTCCACTTACCGCATTCAAATCACAAAATAATTGGTCACAAAAGAATGGTGCGATCGGTGAAGCAAGTATTGAAACTGTTTCCAAACACATGTATAAGGTTTGGTATGCTGCCAATTTATCTTGACTGTCATCGCTTTTCCAGAATCTTCTTCTACACAAACGCACATACCAATTTGAAAGTTGATCGGAAACAAAATCCTGAATTAATCGTCCTGCCTTGGTTGGTTCGTACGTGTCAAATGCTTCTTCAACTTCTTTTATTAATGTATTTAACTTGGATAAAACCCAACGGTCAATTTCTGGACGATTGGCTAAAGCAACTTGAGCCTCTTGGTTATTGAAACCATCCACATTGGCATACAAAGCGAAGAAACCATACGTGTTGTAAAGCGTTCCGAAGAATTTTCGTTGCACTTCACCAATTCCTTCCAAATCAAACTTTAGGTTATCCCAAGGTTGAGCATTAGTGATCATATACCAACGCGTGGCATCTGGTCCATATTTTTCTAAGGTTGCAAAAGGATCTACCGTATTGCCTTTACTCTTAGACATTTTCTGACCATTCTTATCCAATACAAGTCCGTTAGAAATTACATTCCTGTAAGCTACTTTATCAAAAACCAAGGTTGAAATGGTATGCAAAGTATAGAACCAGCCACGTGTTTGGTCAACACCTTCAGCAATAAAATCTGCAGGATATCCCGTTTGGTTTTCAATTAACTCTTTATTTTCGAACGGATAATGCCATTGTGCGTAAGGCATTGAACCCGAATCAAACCATACATCTATCAAATCAGACTCGCGTTTCATTGGTTCGCCTTTAGTAGAAACCAAGGTGATTTTATCCACGTGATGCTTATGTAAATCTAGTTTCGCATAATTTGCTTTGTCCATGTTTCCAGGTTCAAAACTAGCGTAAGGATTTTCTGTCATTACTCCCGCAACAATGGCTTTTTCAATTTCTGTGTATAATTCTTCCACAGAACCAATACAGATGGTTTCCGATTTATCTTCTGTTCTCCAAATTGGAATTGGAATACCCCAATAACGCGAACGTGAAAGGTTCCAATCGTTTGCGCCCTCAAGCCACTTACCGAAACGACCCGTTCCTGTAGATTCTGGCTTCCAATTTATGGTATCATTTAAGGCCATTAATCGTTCGCGGTGCTCGCTTACTTTAATGAACCAAGAATCTAATGGGTAATATAAAATTGGTTTGTCGGTTCTCCAACAATGCGGATAACTGTGTTCGTATTTCTCTACTTTGAAAGCACGGTTTTGCTCTTTCAATAGAATTGCAATTTGCACATCTGCTGAGCGTTCAGGAGCTTCACCGTCGTTGTAATATTCGTTTTTAACGTACATGCCACCCAAGGCATCGCCCATTTCTTTTCTGAATTTTCCTTGCAAATCTACCAAGGGAACCAAGTTGTCGTTCTCGTCTTTGATCAACATGGGTGGAACGCCAGCTTCTTTTGCTACACGCATATCGTCTGCTCCAAAGGTTGGCGCTGTGTGCACAATTCCCGTTCCATCTTCTGTGGTAACAAAATCTCCTAAAATGATTCTAAATGCTTCTTCTGGGTTGTCATTCGGTAAAACATACGGCATCAATTGCTCATAGGTTAAACCTTCCAACATTGCTCCGGTTGTGGTTGCTAGTTCAAAACATGGAATGGTTTTATCTCCGCTTTTGTAGGTTGAAAGTTCGCTTTCTTCAGCTACCTCAACGTATAATTTACCGAATTGATACGCTTTTAATGCAGTTGCCATGATTATGGTCATCGGCTCAAACGTATATTGATTAAATGTTTTAATCAAACTGTATTCGATTTTTGGTCCAACGGTTAATGCAGTATTTGAAGGCAAAGTCCACGGTGTAGTTGTCCAAGCTAACACAAAAACGTCTTCACTATTGATTGCAACATTGAAGGGTAATTTTTGATTCGCATTTAACCTGAACTGCGCAACAATTGACGTGTCTTTTACATCCTTGTAGCAACCCGGCTGGTTAATTTCGTGCGACGATAAACCTGTACCTGCTTTTGGTGAATACGGTTGAATCGTGTACCCTTTGTAGATCAAATCTTTGGTATACATTTCTTTCAACAACCACCAAACCGTTTCCATATATTTTGGCTCATAGGTAATGTATGGATCTTCCATATCTACCCAATAGCCCATGTCTACCGTCAATTTATTCCAAACATCTGTGTAACGCATTACTGCCGTTTTACACGCTTGATTGTATTCTTCAATGGTCAATTTCTTGCCAATATCTTCTTTCGTAATTTTCAATTCTTTCTCAACCCCAAGCTCAATTGGTAGTCCGTGCGTATCCCAACCTGCTTTACGTTTCACTTGAAAACCTTGCAATGTTTTATAGCGGCAAAATAAATCTTTCACCGAACGCGCTAATGCGTGGTGAATTCCGGGCATACCATTCGCAGACGGGGGACCTTCGAAAAACACGAATGGCGTTGCACCCTCACGAATTTTCATCGACGCATCAAATGTATTTTCTGCTGTCCATTTATCCTGAATTTTTTGAGCCAATTCGGGTAAATTCAATTTTTCGTACTGTTGGTATTTCTTTGCCATGTTGCGTTGCTATAATTGTAATGCGCTATCGAAAGCGATTTTTCAACCGATATTAAGGTCGCGAAGTTACGGAATGTTTATAAAAGATGCTTCAAATTTTGAAACGATGAATGAATTTAAAGACCATCAACTTGGGCGCTTATACGGTCTCCCGTTTCAAGTCCTCGGTAAAAAAACCTGTGGGCTTTCTCACTCCCACCCTAGCGCGGAGCGTAAATTGAAGGTTGGAGAATTACTTCAAGATAAAATACAAATATTCATACTGTTTTGAAACCAAAAATTAACCTTTTCAAACACCAAGCAATTGCTCACCAAATTAAATTAAGTCATTATGTGAACTATTCGTTTTATCACTACATTAATAGCTTACCTTTGCAAGGTAAAATAAAAGAATACACTTGAATGATGAATGATTGTTTAAGTGCTCAATAAAAAATCTACTATGAAAAATTTACTACTCTTTAGTTTCTTGTTTTTAACGGCAAGCATTTCTTTTGCGCAAACATTTACCGATAATGGTATAAATTATAACATTACTGGAACTACTGTTGAGGTTGGCTCTAATTCTGGTATTACAGGTGGCGTTGTCATTCCAAGCTCTGTCATTAATTTAGGTACAACCTATTCAGTAACAAGTATTGGAAATTATGCGTTTTCTGGTACAAGTTTAACCTATGTAATACTACCCAATTCTGTATTGAGCATAGGAAATTATGCGTTTAAACAATCCCAATTAAGTTCGATTACTATCGGGGATTCTCTAACAAGCATTGGGGATTATGCCTTTGCTGGTTGTCAATCGTTAACTTCAATTATACTTCCTAATTCTCTAACTAGTATTGGAGATTATGCGTTTACTTCTAGTGGTTTAACTTCTATAACAATTCCTGATTCTGTAACAAATCTTGGGAATAATGCGTTTTATTATTCCAATGTATCTTCGGTGACTCTTGGGAATTCTGTAACAAGTATCGGAAACGCAACTTTTGCGGGATGCGGTAATTTAACTTCTATTACAATTCCAAATTCTGTAACAACCATTGGAAATTATGCGTTCTATCAGTGTCAAAGCTTAACTTCTATAACAATTCCTAATTCTGTGATGAGTATCGGAGATTCTACATTTATGAATTGTTGGTCTTTAACATCCGTTACCATAGGAAATTCTGTAATAAGTATTGGGGATTTTGCCTTTGGTTATTGTTCTGTGATGCCTTCCATTGTTATTCCAAACTCTGTCACAATTATCGGAGATTATGCATTTTTTTTATGTCCATTATTAACTTCTGTTACTTTCGGAAGTTCCGTAACCAGTATTGGAGATTATTCGTTTGGTTATTGCTCTGCAATAACTTCCATTATTGTTCCAAACTTTGTAACAAGTATTGGGGGTGGCGCGTTTTATTCCTGTAGCTCTTTATCTTCCATCAACATTCCCAATTCCGTTACAAGTATTGGAAATATTGCGTTTTATAATTGTTCCGCTTTAACATCAATTACTATTCCTAATTCTGTTACAAGTATGGGGGAAGGGGCGTTTAATAATTGTACAGCTTTAACATCAATTACTATTCCTAATTCTGTTACAAGTATTGGAAATTACGCGTTTGATAATTGTTACTCTTTAACCTCGATAATACTCCCTAATTCTTTAACAAGTATCGGAGATTCTACGTTTCACGGTTGTACGTCATTAGCTTTAGTTGTATCAGATGATCTTACGCCATTAAGCATTAATAGTACTGTTTTTGTTGATCTAAACATTGCTAACATAGCATTATGTATTCCGATAGGTTCTTTGTTAGCCTATCAAGGCACTGCAGTTTGGCAAAATTTTAATCCTATAACTGAGAATATTATTATAGTCCCAACTTTTGACCCTATCTCATCCTATTGCAGTGGAACAACTATTCCTGCTTTACCAACTACAAGCATAAATGGTGTAATAGGGACTTGGAGTCCTGCTATAAATAACTTAGCTACCACGCTTTATACATTTACCCCAACAATTGGTTGCGCAATAGCTACTTTAACGATTACAATAGAAGCTCCTCTTCCAACAGCCCTCACAAACACAGGTCTTGCAACAACCTCATCTTGCGCAGGCACACTTGAAGCAGCAATGATTGGAGGTACAGCGCCTTACAGTTATGCTTTCAATTATGATGCTCCACAAGTCGCTTCTACTTTAACTAACGCTTGTGCTGGTTTCAATTTTGTAACAATTACGGATGCCGTTGGTTGTAGTGCTGTTGCAGATTACTATCTACCTTTTGATGCAGTTGCTATTCCATTAACGGCTGATGTTTTGGTTACCCCAACAAGCGAAACTGGCCTTTGTAATGGTGCGGCTGAGGTTCTTGTTACGAGCGGAACTTCACCTTATACTTTTGCTCATTCTACTGGCGCAACAACGGCTTTAGCTTCTGCATTTTGTGAAGGAGTTTACTCTGTTACGGTAACAGATGCAGTTGGTGCTACGGTAACGTTGCCCTATATGGTTGCTACAGATACCAATACCTTGTTTCTCTACCAAGATGGTGCTTCAAACGCCTACAACACGCCACCAATTGGGGCAATTGAAAACTGTAACGTAAGTTATTTTGCTATCGATTCTGTAACGGTTGCTTCTGTTACTTCATTTGCTTTAGATTCTGTAATGGTGGTTTGGAACGTTTACAGTGCTGGTTTGTTAGAGGTAATTCCCGTAAATTATTACATTGGTTTTGGTTTGGGGTATTATAACTTCATCCTTGATTTGTATTGTCCCACAAAATCGAATGGAAAGTTTTTGAAAGTAACCGCAAAGGTAAATGTTTCTTCACTTGTAAACTTACACGAAAATGCAAGTTTTATTACTGCGGTTTATCCTAATCCATTTACGGGTAACTTTACCATTTCTCTTGCAAAAGTGGAGCGCTACACCATTTCTTTGCTCGACCTTAGCGGAAGAACATTGTATACGAAAATATACGACAACACGAATTTAATCGAGCTTTCGCAACTAGATTATTTAGCAAAGGGCGAGTATTTGTTAGAAGTGAAAAGTGCTGATGGCGTGGTGGTTAGAAAGGTGAGTAAATAAATGGTTGTTATTTTATTTACCATTTAATAGTGGTAACCCATTCAATGGTGCACACGTGTAATCGTTGAAAGGACAAACTGGCATTTTGTGTTTTCATCTTACTTTTTACATAAAGTTACAGTTATAGCCGTAACTTTATGTTATATTTGGTAAAATTACAAGTATAAAATGAAGATATTTCCAACTGATATTCATCATCGCAATCATTATTTAGATAGGATAAAGCCATTTATTGGAACGACATTAATTAAAGCTTTAATTGGGCAAAGACGTGTGGGCAAAAGCTATATCTTGCTTCAGCTGATGGCTCACATAAAAGAAAGTGATCCAAACGCTACCATTATATATATTAACAAAGAAGATTTAGATTTCGCGCATATCACAGATTATTCGGAACTGAACGAATACATTCAAAAAAACAGATCCACAGTACTTAAAACGTATGTGTTTATTGATGAAATTCAAGACATAAATGAATTTGAAAAAGCACTGCGATCACTTGTACTAGATGATAAATTGGATCTCTATTGCACTGGAAGTAACGCGAACCTACTTTCTGGTGAATTAGCAACTTTTCTATCAGGACGGTGCATAGAAATAACCATTCATAGTCTATCGTTTAATGAATTTTCTACATTTCACGCACTTACTGTGAATCAGGAAAGCTTAGACAAGTATCTAAAATTCGGTGGGTTACCCTATTTGATTCACTTGCCAAACAACGAAGCGGTTATTTTCGAATATCTAAAAAACATATACACCACTATTATATACCGCGATCTAATTCAACGCTATTCAATTCGCAATACGCGATTTTTAGAACAACTTGTATTGTTTCTTGCTGATAATACAGGAAGTCTATTTTCATCCAAAAAAATAAGTGATTTTCTAAAATCACAGCGCATCACTAGTTCACCAACACAAGTGCAAATACTAACAGAATACTTGACCAATACCTTTATAATTGCCAAAGTAGGTCGCTATGATATTAAAGGAAAACAGCTCTTTGAAATCGGTGAAAAATACTATTTTGAAAATCTTGGACTGAGGCATGCTATCTGGGGCTATAGAATTGAAGATAAGGCAAAAATTATTGAAAATGCGGTATACAATCATCTAGTGTTCATGGGCTATAGCGTGCATGTTGGGGTAATTCATCCCTACGAAATTGACTTTGTGTGCCAAAAAAATGCAGAAATTTGTTACATTCAAGTTGCCCTAAGCCTAAACGATCAAAAAACGATTGACCGTGAATTTGGTAATTTACTGAAAATCAAAGACAACTATCCAAAAACAGTAATCACAATGGAAGGATCATCGGGAAATACAATCCAAGGAATACAACATCTATCTTTATTAGAGTTTCTTCAAATAGAAAAATTATAGTAATTTTTTAAACCAAAAAAAGGGCAGATTTTTCAATCTGCCCTTTAAATTAGAGCTATTCAATTTATTTTTTCATGTTCAAATTCAGTTCGAAAGAAACTACCGTGCTAACGCCCATTTCTTCACCTTCTTTGATCATTCCTGGTACCATTGCATCTTTAAAGTCTACATCAAATTTACCTGAAGCAGTAAAGCTTTTGTCATTCATTTTATGTTTGATCGGCATTACTGTTTTAATGTCTTTTCCTAATACATTGATTGTAGCGGTAATTGCATCATTCGTGATTTCAGAAATAACAACTTTTGACATTGGAAATTTAACCATATCGAACCATTTTGGACTACTTAAATGTACCTTTAAGGTATCTTTCAACGCATCCGGTAAATCAGCATCTGTGCCTTTCAACGTATTCAAATCCACTGCGAAATTTCCTTCTTCGAATTTAGTCCCTGCATAAATAATTGTGCCTTCCGAAATAACAACCGTTCCTGTATGCATACCTTCTTCACCAATTTTAACTCCAGTCCAAGTTAATGTTGATTTTTCACTGTCAATCGTATAAATTGTGTTTTCTTCTTTTACTGCAGTTTCACCGCAAGATGCTAAAATAATAAGGCCAAAAGCCATTGTCGATTTGATTACCTTTTTCATAATTTTTAATTTTAATTTTGCCAAAGGTAATAGAATATATTTACCGTGGTATATATATTGGAACTCAAATTTCACTTCTCTGTTTAGCAAAAAAGAAAAAAACAGTTTTGATTCCGTTCATTTTAAGTACTTTTGTATATGAGTATGAACGCAGAATCGCACGCTAAAAAAGGTTTGAAGACCAGTTATGCCTCCACAATAATTGGTATTTCCTTGGTATTATTCATGATTGGAATTGTAATTGCGGGACTTTTTGGAATCAATACGATTCAAAAAAACGCCAAAGAAAGTGTACAAGTTGATATCTTTTTCGACATCTCAACGAACGAAGCGGATGTAAAACAGATTGAATTGTCGTTGAAAAGTTGGCCAGAAATGAAAGAAGTTCAATTTATTAGTTCAACACGTGCCTTAGAATTACTTGGTGAGGACGGGATGGCCGCAGAAGAGCTGAAAGAGTTGTTTAATGACGATAATCCAATTCCGGCTTCTATTTCTTTCCGACCAAAAGCCGAATTCGCAACAGGTGGTGGATTGTATACAATTTCGAAAAAATTGAAAGCTGCCTATCCTTCTGAAATAAGTGAAATAAGTTACGATAAGAATAGTGTTGCACGTGTGAATCTTGGCTTTAGAAACTTTGTAATGCTTGCACTTATCGTTGCTGCACTGTTATCGATTATTGCGTTTGCGATGATCAACAACACGATTCGTTTAGCCTTATATTCAAAACGTTTCTCTATTAAAACAATGCAATTGGTTGGGGCCACAAACGGTTTTATTCGCAAGCCATTTTTACGTAATGCGATTTTACAAGGTATCGTATCTGCTTTTGTAGGTATGGCACTTTTACTTGGATTATTTGTTGCGCTACGCACCTTAAGTGATTTATTTACCTTGGCTTTCGACTGGCAAACATTCGTTTATTTATTGGCCTGTTTGATTGGAATCGGTATAATCATTAGTACAATTTCTACTTGGTTTGCTTTGAATAAATACTTGCGCGTTAAATTGGATGATTTATACTAAATTTGCACCACTGCACTCATTACAACTAAAATTATGAAAGAAGATACAAAAGGAACGAACGGAGGCAAAACTATCCAAACATTTTCAAAAGAAAATATGAGATGGTTATACATCGGAATTGCCCTGAATGTTTTGGGATATTTACTAATGATTGGTGGAGGAAGTGATGATCCAAATAAATTTAATGAGGCTGAATTGTTCAGCCATGTGCGTATTACAATAGCTCCAATGATTATTATCGGTAGTTATTGCCTTATGATTTATGCCATCATGAAACGACCTAAAAAAGCATAAGACACTCAAATTTATGGGAATTTTTGAAGCAATTATCCTCGCAATTATTGAGGGGCTAACCGAGTTTTTACCTGTTTCTAGTACTGGGCACATGATCATCGCTAGTACGTTTATGGGCATTCAATCAGACGAGTTTACGAAGTTATTTACGGTCGCTATTCAATTCGGAGCAATTCTATCCGTCGTGGTGGTCTACTTTAAAAAGTTTTTTCAGGGTGTTTCATTTTATGTGAAATTATTCTTGGCATTTCTTCCAACCGCAATACTGGGTTTGTTATTAAATGATTGGATCGAAGGCTTGTTAGAAAACATGACCGTTGTTGCGGTTTCATTATTAGTCGGTGGAGTTGTTTTACTTTTCGTGGATAAATTTTTCGCGAAAAACGAAGTGGAAGGTACGGAAGAAGTGAGTATAAAAACTGGAATCATTATCGGAACTTTACAAGCTTTAGCCATGATACCAGGAGTATCACGTTCCGCGGCAACAATTATCGGAGGACTTTCTCAGAAACTCACACGCAAAGCTGCAGCAGAATTTTCATTCTTTTTAGCCGTTCCAACAATGGCCGCAGCTACCTTGAAAACAGTTTACGAAAACAAAGATTTATTACTCGCTTCCAAAGGTCAAGCACTTTTGTTACTCGGCATTGGAAATGTTGTAGCATTCATAGTAGCTTATCTGGCAATAAAATCATTTATTGGAATGCTAACGAAACACGGTTTCAAAGTTTTTGGATATTACCGAATTGTAGTTGGAACCGTTTTACTTATCCTAATTGCAAAGGGATATAATTTCGCTATGTTTTGATGATAGATTGGCAGGCTGGTTTTACAATGCTCGTTGACAAACCATTACATTGGACTTCTTTTGACGCGGTAAACAAATTACGCTGGAACATTCGTCAAAAATTAAAAGTAAAAAACATTAAAGTAGGTCATGCAGGCACGCTTGATCCATTGGCTACTGGTCTTTTAGTGATTTGCACGGGGAAACATACCAAACAAATTGAAGGACTAACGATTGCTGCAAAAACCTATACTGGAACTTTTTTGGTGGGTAAAACCACACCATCTTACGATTTAGAAACGACGTACAACCTTGAATATCCTACAGAACATATTACGGAAGCAGCAATTGAGTTGGTGCGTCAATCCTTTTTAGGTACGCAACAGCAAACACCGCCCATTTTTTCAGCCAAACAAATTGATGGACAACGCGCCTATGATTTGGCAAGGGCAGGGAAAGAAGTTGTGATGAGGTCCAACGAAATTACCATTACCGAATTCACGGTAGATGCTAGTCGGTTTCCAGAAATAGATTTTGAAGTATCATGCAGCAAAGGGACTTATATTAGAAGTTTAGCGCATGATTTTGGAGTGAAATTAGGAAGTGGAGCTACATTGATCGCGTTGAGAAGAACTGCTTCGGGTGATTTTAAAATCGAAGACTCAAAAACCATTGAAGAATGGATTAAGGTTATTATGGAGGAAGCGTAATTTTTCTTCTACTTTTATGATTTATTATCGTTTGTAGGCTAAATCAACCCTAGTTAATCGCTTAATTTGCACTTAAAAAATAAACATGGCAACAACGGCATTAGGAGGAAATCCAGTACATACGAATGGTGAGCTTCCTTCGATTGGAACAACAGCAACAAACTTTACATTAGCTAAAAACAATTTAAGTGCTACAACATTAGCCGATTATGCAGGCTCTCGTTTAATATTAAATATTTTTCCAAGTATTGACACAAGCACTTGTGCAACGTCTGTACGTACATTTAATAAACTGGCAGCAGAAATTGAGAATACAAAAGTACTTTGCATCTCGCGTGATTTACCTTTCGCACAAAGTCGTTTTTGTGGTGCAGAAGGGATTGAAAATGTTGAAACACTTTCAGATTTTAACACTGGAGCTTTTGGCAAAAATTACGGCCTAGAGTTAATTGATGGACCACTTCATGGTTTACATGCTCGTGCAATAATCGTATTAGACGAAAACCATACGGTTTTGTATACCGAACTAGTTGATGAGATCAAGAATGAGCCAGATTATGCTGCTGCATTAAGCATATTAAATTAAGTAACTTTTATTAGGTTATTTTTTCAGCAATAATGGTTGCTAAAGCGATGCGTAAATCATAATAGCTGAGTTCATCAGACATCTGAAGTTTCAATTCGCTCAATTTAAAACTTTCATTTGCGTCATAGAAGCGTCGAACCCCCTCCAACACGGCTGGTTTCACAATCGAACGCGCATCAAATTCCTCCAAAACTATCAATTTGTAGACATTACTTTCAATAGTTGAAACTGCAAATTGATATTTTTCGGCTATTTGCTCAGGCGATAGTTTATCTGCCAGACCTAATTTTGTTGCATCCAAACTCGCCAATTTTTTAGGCGAAATCATTTGAAGGTCATTGTCCTCTTTTTTCTTCTTTGGTTTACGCTCCACTTGTACGCTTGGAATCGAAACATGATCCAATTCTAAATGCCTAGATAGTGCAATTTTTTTCATTAATGCCTTATTCTCATTTGCATCATATTTGTCTTGAAATATGTCGATGATTGAGGCGTTTCTGTGCATATCGCATCGCTTGTCATAGAACAACGTTTCTAAAATTCGTAATGATTTACACACATCTTTTGTCCGCTTCTCCGTTTGCAGTATCGCAAGTAGTTCAAATATACGTAACGTTGAATCTTTTAAATACGAGATATAAAATTGACTTCCGGCTATCGTTTTGGTTTTGACCCAGTCGAACGTATCTTCGCTCAGTGTTTCGAGTGTTTGTTGTAATAAACTACGAAATTTTTGTGCACTTGCCCTTTTGTTTTCGAAATCTGCTCGAAACGTGCCCACCCAATTCGGAGTAATCTCATTTGCAGCTTGTGACACTTGCAGCGGCACCCAAACAAATTCTTGAATTGTATCATACAAAGCGTCAAAATCGAATGCAGCAATTAAATAATCCCGTAAGTAGTTTAACTTCTCAGTTCCCAACAAATTATTCATTGCGTCCAAACTGAGTTTTTGTTCAGAAAAATTAACCACGTTTTGATTCACGTCTATTCCATTTAACGGAATTTTCGTTTGTAGGCGCAATCCATCTAAACTCCGTAAGCGAGACAAAGCAACATAAACTTGACCAGAAGCAAATGCTTGCGCCACATCAATTATTGCTTCATCGAACGTTAAGCCTTGACTTTTATGTACGGTTACAGCCCACGCTAAGCGCAACGGGAAATGTGCGAAACTCCCCATCACTTCTTCTTCTAATTGCGCATTACCTTCATTAATGGTATATCTTTTATTTTCCCAAACATACCGTGAAGCTGTGATAGGATAGTCATCACTCGCACACTTTACTTCAATTTCGTCTTTTGTTAGCTTATGTATTACTCCAATTTTCCCATTAAAATAGCGTTTCTCTCCCGTATGATCATTCTTAGTGAACATCACACGTGCACCCACTTTAAGTTCCAATTTTTCTTCCATCGGAAAACTATTTTCTGCAAAATCGTCTTTTACTTTCGCTGAATAATAATGGGATTCGTTGCTTAATTTTTCTAAACGCTCCTTGTTAACTTGGTCTGCCTTATAATTATGTGTGGTGAGCAAAATAGCATCATCACTCGCCAACTCTTCTGTCGTGCGGAAATAACTGTTCAATCTTTCAACATCTGCGGTTTCTAGTTTATTGTTGCGCAAACGATTTAATAGATCCACATAGGTTTGATCTTGTTGACGGTATACTTTTTCTAACTCAAAATAAGCAATTGGATATTGTCGTATAATCTGTGCATCGAAAAAGAAAGGGCTCGGGTAATAATTTTTGAGCACTGCCCATTCCTCATTTTTTACTACAGGTGGCAGCTGCAACAAATCTCCAATAAACATCATTTGCACTCCTCCAAATGGATGCCTTGGCTTTTTTCTTACCCAACGCAATATGGCGTCAATTTCATCCAGAATATCACTGCGCAACATTGAAACCTCATCTATGATCAATAATTCCAAACTGCGCAATACTTGACGTTTCGGTTCAGATAAACGCACTTGTCGGAACAATGTTTTGGTGGAGTTAATTGCAGTAGCGCCAAAATTAGCTGGCACATAATCCCGGTCTGGCACAAAAGCACCAAAAGGCAATCCAAACAAAGAATGCAACGTAATACCACCCGCATTTATAGCCGCAATACCTGTTGGAGCTGCCACAATGGTTCGTTTGTAGGTGGTTTGAATGATTTTTCGAAGCAAGGTTGTCTTACCAGTTCCCGCTTTTCCAGTCAAAAAAATACTTTTATTAGTTTGATTTACGAATTGTTCAACAAAGGCCGCTAGATCTGTAGCTGAGTCTTCAGCAGTAATTTTATTGTTCGCATTCATAAACCCTAAGTTAGTACATAATATTCTTTGTCTCACTATTTTTGCTTTCAAATAGAAAAATAATTATGTAAAAATGTACTCACAAATGTTAACTAGTCTATTTGTAAGAGAAAAAGAGAAAATTATTTGCTGGAAATTATTGAACAGCTTGAATATATTCAAGTAAACTAACTGTATTACTCAGTTGCATTTTTCTTTTTAAGCGCGTTTTTAATGTTTTTACGCTAAAGTCTGAGATGTTGCGAAACATTGCAATTTCTTTGTTGGATAAGTTCAATTTTATCAAACAACAAAGTTCAATTTCTGCTTTAGTTAAACATGAATGCGACACTTTTAAAACATTTTTAAAGTTGAGTAACAAAAGTGCAGAACCTTCATTTAAATCTTCCACATTTTTAGCCAGCAGCGATTGTTTTTTCAAATTTCCAATTAAGCTTTTAATTTCATTGCGTAATTGGCTATCATCGCCATTCATCAAATCGTTTAAGTTTTTGATAACATCGATGTTTTGCTCTTTTTTGTTTCTGATGTCAATTGCAAAATCGGTCAAATTACTCTCTTGTTTAAGGATCGTTAATTTAAGGCGTTCGTCTTCCAATATCAATTGTTCTTTTTCTAAAATCAATTTCTTCTTTTGAATCCGGCTATTCTGAAAATACAAGGCGCTAAACAAACCAAGAAGCACACACAAGGTGCTGGTTAACCCTATAAAAAAATAGGATTCTTTCACTTCCAACACCAATGTTTTTTGTTTCAGCAATTTAGCGCGTTGCAGCACAGATAATTTTATTCTCGCTTCGGAAATCAAATAATTGGCAACAATACTGTTTGCAAAATTAGTGTTTGCCAAGTTTTCATTTTGTTGTATCACTCGATAATTCTCCATTCTCGCTACCGCATCATTGGCTTGCTTATACTTCTTTTCGTAAAAAAACAATTCATATTGCATTTTAGTAAAACTAATCTTTGCAGCAGTTTTCATGTTCACAAAAAAAGATTTCAATCGCGCTTCTAGTGCTTTTGCTTTGTTCAACTTACCGAGTTTTAAATAATGCTTCAACAATGCGAGCTCCAATTCTGCTTTTTGCAAGAATTTGTTCGTTGTATTGGAAGTGTAGTTTTCCATATGTTTGATGGCTAATTCTGTATTCCCCAATGCAGTATAACAGTCACCAAGGTTACCTTGTACCACAAAAAAATAATCGGGATCTTGAATAGCATCACACTTTTGCGCGGCGATTAAAAAATGACCCAATGCATCGCTATACTTTTCTTGCTTCATCAACACCAAACCAATATTGTTGTTTGAAGATGAGTATGCATTCTTGAATAATTGCTTCGAAGCTAATAATTGCATTTGGAAATAATGCATCGCACTGTCCAATTCATTAATTTGATAATAAATTGCTCCAATTCGGTTCACATGCAAAAACATGGGATACGGCGCATTGGTGAGGCGTAGCCCTTTTTTGATATATTCTATGGCAATATTATGCGCACCTATTTCGGAAAAAACATTTGCCAACTCTACTACGTAAATACTTTGATAGTGTATTGAATCGTTAACATTCAATTTTTGGGCTCGTAACAAATTTGAAATTGCTTCTGGAAAGTTGCGCGCAATTTCATTGGCTTTTGCAACTTCCGTATAATAATTTATTTTGTCACGTTTCGATAATTTACTAATTTCTGAATCATCAATGTTTTTAATTAAACTAAGTGCATTCTCAATTTCACCACTTAAATACAACTTTTGAACCTTCTCAAAATTGGTTGCCTGCGCAAAGCCATATGGGATGAAGAAGAGGAAAACAAAACACAGCACACTTTTCATTAGCGAAAGATAACGATAAAAGTTGATGATAATCTATTGACTAGCTATTCACTACACCTTTTACATGAACACATCATCAGTGCAACACCACCACTTTCTTCACTTCGTTATCGCTTCCAAGTACGCTAATGTGATACAATCCGTTTGCCAAAGTTGCGGTGTTTAGTTCTATAACATCAAGCGTTAATATGTTCTTTTCTAAGCTTATGCGCTGACCTAAACTTGTTGTGATTAACAGCTCTTTGTTGCCCATATCTTTACCTTTTAACACGAGCTTATCTTGTGCTGGATTAGGATAGACTGAGAGTTCGTCCATTATTAACTCCACTATTCGCACATCACTTGTAGTAGAAATACCGTTAAAATCCGTTTGCGTTAATCTGTAATAATTCGGTCCTTGCACTGGGTAAAAATCTTCCAAATAGTAGGCGTTCGTTTCAATAGAGTTACCAGCTCCATCAACCGTACCTATATTTTGCCATGTAGCTCCGTCAAGCGATTTTTCGACTGAAAAATAGTCGTTTTCTCGTTCAGAAACTGTTACCCAATTTAAATCTACCGTATTTTTATCGTTCAATTTCGCATCAAAATACAACAATTCTATCGGCAAGGGTGTTGCCAAGTTAATTGAAGCTATTGTAATAAAACGCGTTGTATTTATTGGAATATGCGCATTTGCTATGCCCGAAATTGTAATTACCGGATTGGCATACGAAATAACTACACCTGTTCCATCACCATTAAAATAACAGGATGTGCCACCATTCGCAAAGTCTCCATCTAAGTCTACTAGTAATCTCAAATCTGCAACATTAACGGAACCTGGCAATGCTGTTGAATTCAGTTTAAGATCCATGTTAAAGGTTTCGGCGCAATTGGTGTTTGTTATTCTCCATTCGCGCTCTAGTCGTGTGGTTAGCAAGCAAGAAGCTAGCGCAGGTGAAGGAATTTCAGCATTGGCAGCAGCAGTATTTCTCATTTTTCCAGTGGTAGCACCCGCCACAATATATGAGACATTTGCGGCAAACGTTGACGCATTTGCTATGTTTGTTGCCGCTAAACCACCTTTGTAAATTCTAACCGTATCATCGTAATTATGCGATTGCCTTTGATTTAACGCAGAAAGATCATCTCGTCCAATCCCAATAATATTATTTTGATAAGCAGCAGTTCCAACCCAAGTTACCGTTCCTCCAGATGTAACGTAATTTGATACTGCTGCTGTAGTTCCGAGTGTAAGCCCATACTTAATTCCTAAATATGATTCTACTTTTAGGTTATCAGCAACACTCAAAATAGAAGGAAAGAAAATGAATTCGCCAAAACCACCTGCCATTGGCTCACTACCTTCATTATTTCTGGCGATAGAAATTTGTTGCGCAGCAATGTTTGGTTGATTATTTGAACCAAAAGGTCTTGACAGCGCATTATACCTGCCAGAAGTTAACGCTGTTTTATGGCCTCTAATACTTGCCATGTGCGCTTGAAACTGAGTTGCATTAGAAAATTGATTATTTGTGCCCAAAGTTCCAGTTTCATTATTTATTTGGTAAATTCCATCTCCCTTTAGTTTTGCCATACCACTTGGCCCTTTCCATTCAATGGAAACAACTCCTGACGTGTACGCTACAACTTGATACGCTGAAAAACCAAATCCTGTATTTCCATTTCCAAGGTTGAAACTACCCGTTGCACCTAAAAAATCATTTACCCCATCGGTTAATATGAAAGGGTTGTAGTTAAATCTATTGAGTGCCAACGATCCCGCTCCATTCTGAAACAAAGGTTGATTGACGGCTGTTGCTTGCGTAACCGATGCAGGAGAAGGCGCAACTGAACTTGAACCCCATGATGAAACCGCTGCACCGTGAACCGTTGTATTGGTTGCAGCATTTGCTTTCAACCACAATGTTGAACCAGCAACCCCTCCGGGTTGGGCCAGCAAAAATAAAGGAAAGAAAAGAGAGAAAAGTAAAAAAGTTTTCATCGAATAAAAATTAGGTACAATAGATTAAATTTACGGATGCAAAGGTAAAGCGCGTGCTGCAAAATAAATAAAACTGAATGTAAACAATTGGTAAACTATGGCTTTAAACCTAGTAATATAGGGGTTTATCGAAAAATCATAACAGCCAAATAAAATGAAAAAACTCAAAAAAAGGCTTCGTATTTACCTTATGGCTAAACTATTGCCAATAAAAAACAGACCTATTACCTTCTAATAAAGTTATTGGCTACTCAAATTGACAAACGTAACACGTAATAATAAAAAAACACTTGACAAGGGCTCTTTAATGTATTATCTTTGTGCTCCTATATTCCCACAAATGATGTGGTTTAAAAGAAATAATTTCACAACACAAAATAGCAGGCATGAGCAAAATGAAGCTTTCTGAGTTCGATTTCCATTTACCGGAAGAACTTATTGCAGAACACCCGAGTAATCACCGTGACGAAGCCCGTTTGATGGTAATACACAGAGATACTGGTAAAATAGAACACAAATTGTTCAAAGACATTATCAATTATTTCGGCGACGGTGATGTTATGATCATGAACAATACAAAGGTTTTTCCTGCACGTATGTACGGTAACAAGGAAAAGACTGGAGCCAAAATTGAAGTGTTTTTACTTCGTGAATTGAACCGAGAAAGTTTACTTTGGGATGTTTTGGTTGATCCAGCACGTAAAATTAGAATTGGTAACAAACTATACTTTGGAGATGATGATTCGTTGGTAGCTGAGGTTATTGATAATACAACTTCTAGAGGTCGTACGTTACGTTTTTTGTTTGATGGACCTTACGAAGATTTCAAAGCGAAAATCACTGAATTAGGTGAAACTCCACTTCCTAAATACATCAAACGTGATGTAGATGAGTTTGATGAAGAACGTTACCAAACTGTTTATGCAAAAGTTGAAGGAGCAGTAGCTGCACCTACAGCAGGTTTGCATTTCTCAAGAGAATTGATGAAACGTTTAGAGCTTAAAAATATTAATTTTGCTGAAGTAACCCTTCATGTTGGATTGGGAACATTCCGTACAGTAGAAGTAGAAGATCTTACGAAACACAAAATGGATTCGGAGCAAGTTATTATTAATGAAGACTGTGTTAAAATCGTAAACAAAGCAATTGCTGCTGGAAAACGTGTCTGTGCTGTTGGTACAACTTCAATGCGTTCTATCGAAACTTCTGTTTCTTCTGAAGGTACGTTGAAAACATTCAACGGTTGGAGTAATAAATTTATTTACCCTCCTTACGAATTTAGTGTTGCCAATTGCATGGTTACCAATTTTCACACGCCACTTTCCACGTTGTTAATGATGATTTCAGCATTTGCTGGTCACGATTTAATGATGAAAGCATACAAAACTGCCATTGAAGAAAAATATAAATTCTACAGTTACGGTGATGCCATGTTGATTTTGTGATTCGATAATAAATTTTGAGTTAAAACCATTCGCCTGATGACGAATGGTTTTTTTGTGCTTTCAATTTAAACAGTTGTCTTAAAATTCTCGACTCAATAAATCTGTGGCCAATTGAAACAAATGTTTTTTATTTTCTTCTGGAATTTCTAAACTTGCAAGTGCGTTGAATGCCGCAGCATTGTGTTTCAATTTAAGTTGCTCGCACTTTTCTTTTGCGTTCAACTGGTTGAATAATTCTCTTGTTTTTTGAACTTTCAGTTCGGGTGAATCAATTGCACGGTATGTTTTTAATGTCAATTTTTGTGCTTCCGATGCCTCAGCTTCAGCGACCAATGCCAAAATTGTTTTTTTGTTTGCCATTACATCTCCTCCAACTTGTTTTCCAAATTTATCAGGATCTGCGTAAAGGTCTAAAATATCATCTTGAATTTGAAATGCAATGCCAACATGCTGGCCAAAATCATACAATTTTTTTGCGTTTTCTTTTGACGCTCCTCCTACGATTGCGCCCATTTTTAAAGAGCAACCTAGTAAAACAGATGTTTTCAAACGAATCATTTCGATATAGGTGTCAATAGCTACGGTTTCCAATTGCTCAAAATCCATATCCATTTGTTGCCCTTCGCATACTTCTGCACTCGTTTGGTTAAAAACAGTGAGTAATTCGCCTAAAATAGCTGGATCATTTAACGAAAGAAACTTATACGCTTCCACAAACAAAACGTCTCCAGACAAGATCGCTATGTGTTCGTTCCATTTTGTGTGAATGGTTTGCATCCCTCTTCTCAATGGCGCTTCATCCATTATGTCGTCATGAATCAACGAAAAATTATGAAACAATTCAACAGCAATTGCTGCATTGATCGCTTTTTTAGGATTTTCTCCCACCGCATCACATGCAAGTAGCGCTAATAATGGTCGAATCCGTTTACCTCCGATGGTCATGAAATAACGCAAAGGGTCGTAAAGGTTTTTTGGATACTCAGGAAAAGTAATTTTTTCGAGTTCCGTTTCCAATAACATTTGAAGATTCAGTAGCGACATAGGTTGACTTAGTTAACGAACGATTTGTAGTAAATAAGAACCATAGCCACTTTTAACCAGAGGTTTTGCAAGCTCTATCAATTGCTCTTTTGAAATGAAGCCATTACGGTAAGCAATTTCTTCAATACAACCAATTTTTAAGCCTTGTCGTTCTTCAATTACTTGCACAAACTGACCCGCTTGCATCAAACTAGCAAAAGTTCCGGTATCTAGCCAAGCAGTCCCTCTATTTAAGATGGCAACTTTCAATTTATCGCGGCGCAAATACTCAGCATTGATATCCGTTATCTCATACTCGCCACGTGCAGAGGGTTGTAAGTTTTTGGCTATTTCAATTACATCATTATCATAAAAATAGAGACCAGGCACCGCATAATTTGATTTTGGATGCGTTGGTTTTTCCTCGATAGAAATCGCTTTCATATTTTCGTCAAATTCAACTACGCCGTAACGTTCTGGATCTGAAACATGGTAAGCATATACTACACCGCCATCAACGTCAACATTTTCGTTCAGCAAACGTCCCATTCCAGCTCCATAAAAAATATTGTCGCCCAACACAAGTGCTACTTTATCTTTCCCAATAAATTGCTCCCCGATTACAAATGCTTGTGCCAAACCGTTGGGTTCGTGTTGCACTGCATACGTGAAATTACATCCAAGCTTACTCCCATCTCCTAATAATTTTTGGAAATTGGGCATATCGTGCGGTGTAGAAATAATCAAGATCTCTTGAATTCCTGCACTCATTAAGATGGCCAAAGGGTAATAAATCATTGGCTTATCATAAACCGGCATCAATTGCTTACTTACTGCTAATGTAAGCGGATGTAAACGGGTGCCAGATCCACCAGCCAAAATTATTCCCTTCATATTTTTGGTTCGATTGGTTCATCAGGTAACTCTGTATTGTCATCATTATCTACTGAATCACGTTGCACTAATAACTGACCGTAATCGATATCAGACTCCTCGTCGAATACTTCAAAATAGGGTTCAATGAATGCTCTAGAAGTAAGTCGTTTTTCTAACGTTAACAACAAAGAAGGTAAAATAAGCAAGTTAGTTATCATTGCAATTAACAAGGTCAATGAAATCAATAAACCTAATGCTTGCGTACCTCCAAACTCAGATAACGTAAAGGTAATGAAACCACAGAACAGCACGATCGAAGTATAGAACATCCCTAAACCAGATTCGCGCAAGGCCAACAATACACAATTCTTAATGTCCCAATTTTTTTCTTTCAATTCCTGCCTATACTTCGCCAGGTAATGTATGGTATCATCTACAGAAATACCAAAAGCGATAGAGAATACTAAAATTGTAGAAGGTTTAATTGGGATGCCAAAAATTCCCATGATACCGGCAGTCATTACCAA
>JAYSRU010000265.1:0-7387 GCA_043720875.1 Crocinitomicaceae bacterium | reverse complement strand
TTTCATTTGATTGTGGCTCAGTGAGAAAAAAAATAAGCCCGATGATATCAAATCATCGGGCTTTTACAACTGCTCAGATTATTTTACTTTAATCTATTACATTTAATGTGTAGAAAAAAGGAGAACTGTAAAATGCTCCACCCGTAATGTTTACACCTGTATTTGCGGCATTAAATGATTTACCATCTGTCAACTTCATTGTTGCACGGATTTCAAACTTATTAGTTTTTACTATCTTGGAGGTATCTAAAGACATAGCCGTAAGAGCCTCTGCCCCTGTAATAATCAATGTATGTCTTGGATAACCAGTCGTCGGATCTTTTGCGTAAGATGAAGCTGGTATAGATCGAAAAGCTTTAAAGTCAGTAGTTGTTGCACCTACAAATCTAATTTCTAAGTCATAATTTGCGAATCGTGCGCCTTTTTCAAGCGTGACAGCTTCATTAACCATTTCGGCTTTAGTGCCAGCCATATCTTTTTTACTCACTTTGAAAGTGGGTGTTGTAACAGGATATGGTGTTACAATGCGCATATAACCGCCTTGATCAAGCCCAAAGTCATTTAATTTATCCACCATTTCTGTTTTGCAAGCAATACCAAGCAAAACTAAGGTAAGAGTGAGTGATAAAATTTTTATATATTTCATTTCTTTGAAATTTTAATTTTTTTTAAAATCGAGATTTAATTTGATTGAAAATAAATAATTTTGATTGTCTCAAGATACCTATTTTACAAACCCTGCTGCATTATTATCCCAGAATACAGGTTGTGTTACGTTCGCTTTCTGTTTGACTGCCGAGTTATTGGCAACAAAAGAATTTGGGTAATAGAAAGAACGAACAAATGAGCCGTAGTTAGGGTCTAAACCAGGCTGTTGATTAGCGGGCTTTCCCGTTCTGCGATATAAATTGTAGGCCTCAATGCCGTTTCCACGGAGTGCAATCCAGTATTCAGTACCGATAATATTTATTTTAGCATCTTCGGTAGTAGCTGCGTCATAATCCGCTAATACTTTGGTTACATATTTGGTTACTTCGGTAGCCCACACAATGACTAATTTACCTTTAGCTGTGTCTGCTTCAAAAGTGGCTATTTTACCTGCTTCGGTCGTACTCAATGCCAACGCTCTTACGTCAGCCATTGATTTTTCAATTGCCGATTTCAATAAAGCTTTTGCATCACCAGTTGTCCCCATTGTTAATGCGGATTCTGCCAACATAAAATCAACAAAGGATTGCATTATTATGGGGTGGAAACCTGCACCACCACCACCAGCACCAAGAGAAACGCCTTTACCTGCGTCATTATCATATAAGCCTCCAGCAGGATAAACTCCCCAAGCAGTACGTTTCAAACCATCTGGTGGAATACCTTCATTACTTAAATGGTCACGACCCCAATATCCTTGAGTGGTGGGATAACAATAAACATCGCTTGCTGAGTAATGAGACGGTTTACTGTTGTTTATGCAACGAATTTCATTTACGTCTTTCGAGTTGGCAATTGTTTGACGGTAAAAATAGAAACGCATACGAGGGTCTGGAAAGCCTTTGGCTTGATACATTGTACCCATGTAAGAATTTGATTGATAATCACCGCCGCCAGTTGCTGAATATTGACCTGCGTAACTTGGATGACGCGTATCAGGGTTTGTCAAATTAGTACCGTATTTGAATACAAAATTTTGACTATTAGACGAAATAAATTTATTTTCGGCAATTAAAGCATTAATAGCGGTTGTAGAACCTGCTTTGTCCGTCAATCTAAGATTGAGTAATATTTTTAACTTGAGAGAATTCGCAAGTCGCGTCCATTTATCAACATCACCGCCGAAAAAAAGATCACTTGTAAGTCCGCCTTTGTTTTTTGCAACCAAATTAGCAACTGCTTGGTTGAGATCTGTTAAAGCTGATTTATAGACATCGGCACCACCGTCCACTTTGGGATTGAATTGTTCAGGATTTAATGCCTCAGAAAATGGGACATCTCCAAAAGCATCTACCAATGTTACCAAAGTATAGGCTCTGATGATGCGAGCAGCTCCAGCGTGTACGAATAATTCATTTTTTTCAGCCAAAGGAATAAGGGCTTTTACATCATTTAAAATACCTGCATAAGCTGTACTCCAAGTAAAATTGCCACTTCCAGGGGTAACGGCGTTGTCATAGATACCTGCAAATTGATTCAACATACGTGTCAATCGCATTCCTGGGTCACTTAAATTATTAAAATGGGAAGCTGTAGTTACTTGAATATTATTGAACAAGTAGTTTAAATCCGTATTATTGGTCGTTACAGCGTTAGGATTATCTAATAAATCCAATTTACATGCGCCGACAAATACAGTAAACAGCGATAGAATAAATATTTTTACTTTATTTTTCATCTTCTAAAAGATTATTATTTTAAGAAATAAGGATAATTTTGTATAATGATAAATATACCCCTCAGTATTTTTTGCTAAAACGTTGAGTTAGAGGCAAAGAATCATACATCACTATTTAGAATGTGAATTTGAGTGTTCCACCAATACGGCGTGAACTAGGACCTGTCAAAAATTCAAAGCCAAGTCCGTTACCTACACCAAGCCCTAAGTTATCAGTGTCAAAGTTTAAACCTTTAGGGAAATATAAGGCTTTATACCAAAGGTTATTACCTGTGATACCCAATGAGATGCCTTTTATTTTAAACTTCTTCAAAAGTTTGGCTGGTAATTGATAGCTTAATGATACCTCCTGCAAGCGAATAGTTGAACCATCAAAAATACGTCCTTCATCACCGAAGAAATAAATATTATTGAAGCCTACATCAGATGCTGTTACTTGAATATCGTTTGGTTTACCATCCGCCTTTATACCTGGGAAGATGAAGGTTTGAGCACGGTCGTAACCTACTTCAATACCAGTATCTTCGGACAAACCACGACCCAAAATAGCACCAGCCGTGGATGAATACATGGCACCACCATGGCGATACGAAACCATTGCGCTAATAGATATTCCTTTGTAAGTAAAACCATTGGTCATGCTTGAGATGAAAGCAGGATTAGGGTCTCCTAATTCTATCGGAGAAGCCGTTGATTGTAAATTACCACTTCCATCTATTAATAATTGTCCCTGCTCGTTGCGGCGATATCCAGTGCCTTTTATCATATTGAATGGTCGTCCAACAATGGCATAATTACCCAAAGCTGCGCCAAATCCCGTTACTTGAACTTCTTTTAGAGTGCCGCCTAAATCAATTACTTGTGGCTTATTGCGAGAATAAGTCAAAGACAAATCCCAAGTAAAATTTGGGGTATTAATTGGTGAGCCACTAACCATTATTTCGATACCTTCATTGCGAATTTGTCCAATATTGATAGTTGTACGTGTATAACCTGTTGCAGCATCGAGCGGTGAACTTGTAATCAAATCACGGGTATCACGGCGATAAGCTGTAATATCAAAATTGACTCTACCTTTCAAGATTTTACCCTCCACACCAAGTTCAGTTTCTGAATGTAACTCTGGTTTCAAGTTAGGATTACCTAAGTTATTATTTACTGCATGCGTTTGAACGGTTGCACCAGTAGAATTTAACCAACCTCTTGCACTTTGATCCAAAATATTGCGGGTGTTGTATGGGTCTGGAAATCCAGCCGAAGTACCAAAACCAGCGCGTAACTTTAAGAAACTTAAAAAATCTGATTGTAAACCTTTAATGGCTGTCGTTGGAATGAAAGATATACTTGCTGATGGATATAAAATTCTTCTGTTATCGGCTTCAACTGTTGAAGTCCAATCATTACGAGCAGCTACATTTAAAAATAAATAATTATTGATATCCGCTGTTAATTCTCCAAAGATACCCATCCGAGTTTGCTCCTCGGTATTGTTAGAAGATGAGTTGTCAATAAAATTTGTATGGCGGAATAGATTTCTCGCTAATTGATTTTGGCTTAAAATATTATATCTGTAAAACTTATCATTACGAATATTACCGCCAAGTCTGCCCGCAAACGTGAGCATTTCAGATACTGATTTGCTATAGTTAACAATTATACTGTTATCCCAAATCGTATTTTTGACGTTAAAAGTATTATATAAACCATTGGCAACGGCTGGACCACCTTTGTTGAGTTGAAACTCTTGGGTCTCGTCGTATGTATCTAATCCTACTTTATATAATAAAGTCAAATTTTTAGCAAATTCGTAGCTAAATGTTGTTGCTGAAAAAATACGGTTAACTATGCCTGTTGTTTTATAATTTTCTAACAACCACCTTGGATTTGGAATATCATTACCACTTCTGAAATATACCGAAGCACCAGTAGCGGGGTCAGAAGTAGGCCAGTTTGTTAAATCTACTTGTCGTGGCGTATAAAGGACGTTTGCCAAAACAGACGGGAAGTCGTTGGCATTATTGCCTTGACCCGAACTTAAAGGTGGTGAAAATTGGTCGGTATTAGCAAAGTTGAAAGATGTTCTGACCGACAGTTTATCGGTCAATTGAGCATTTAAACCAAGACCTAAATTTAACCTTTTCAATCCATTGTATTTGATATAACCGTCTTCATTGGTATAGCCCGCTGAAAAATTATAACTCACTTTTTCACCACCTCCAGATACATTTACTGATGTGGTTGAAATTTGTCCTTTTCGGAAAAAATCACTGATATTGTTAGGGAATGTCTTTATCTCATAAGGACTAACAGAAGCAACATAATCTGCTTGACCTGCTTTCAATGCTGCATTTGATAAAAAGGCATAAGGATGGTTTGTCAAAGCAGGATTGGTATTTTGAGAAGGATAAGTTTTAGCTTCCTCTATTGTAGGTCCCCAATTACTAAAGAAAAAACCGATATTTTGTTGAAATCCACCCACATACTGATTTTGATATCGAGGTAAATTTGCCTCATTTGTAAATATTGATTGAGAAATATTAAATTCAGCTTTACGAGATTTTTTACTACCGTTTTTGGTAGTAACTAAAATAACACCGTTACGTCCTTGGTCACCATAAGTGACAGTAGCTGCCAAGCCTTTCAATACCGAAATACTCTCGACATTATTAGGATCAAGATCTAAGAAACGGCTGGAGGATGTTTGACCACCACTCGTAAAGCCCCCTCGTGTATTGGTATTTGAGTTGAAAGGCACGCCATCCACAACAAATAAAGGTTGGTTAGAACCTGTTATAGAGCTGTATCCACGAATGGTAATATTAGTACCAGTTCCAGACATACCTGATGTAGAGGTAATATTTACCCCTGCAATTTTGCCTTGTAAAGAGCGAGTAACATCTGATTGGGGACGGTCACGAATGTCCTTTTCATCAACACCCGCAACGGCATAACCTAAAGCTCGTTTTTCACGCACAAAGCCTTGTGCTGTGATAACAACTTCTTGTAGTTGTGATTCCTTCAATAGGATATCTACAACATTCTCAGCACCTAAAGTTATTTCTTGAGTTACGGAACCCGTAAAACTAACAACAAGAGATGTGGCATTGGCAGGTACTTCAAGCGAATATTTGCCATCAATGTCAGTTATGACACCTTTTGTTGTGCCTTTAACAACCACACTTGCGCCTACCATGGGTTGCCCACTTTGGTCATTAACGACACCCGTTATTGTCCTTTGGGCATATCCAAACATGAAAGTTGTTAAAAATAATGTAACTAAAAGAATACATTTTTTCATAATTCTAAAATTTGATTTTAAAAAAAAAGTTTAACGAATACTTAAATGATTTTGTGAGAGCCGGTTGTACTCAAAATTAGGTAAATGTAAAATTTGCGTAAATATATTTATTTTTTATAAATCCATATTTATTTTTTAAAACTTTTTTATTTAACAGTATGCTTGAAAATTAAATTTCAAAGAATCAGCTAAAATAATATTAGTTAAAGCAATTTATATAACATAAACCGAAGATTCTACTGTTTTTTGAAGCCATCGCTCATTCGGCGAAAAATATTGAATTACCAAAAACTTCGTTTGACTTACTTAATCATGTTTGAGGTATTAAACTTTATTTAAAATTTGGCTCTCGACAGATTTCTATCGTCCACGTATTGTTCGCAGGTAATAAATTCATCTTGATAGGCTTTGGCCGCTCGAATAAGTTATGGGTGGTCTGATATTTCTACAAATTTCTACAAATTTCTACAAAAATTCTAAGCCCTATTGCCCATCTGTTTTGCTGGTTTAATTAATGAGTCAAGTAGTTATTGCCTAATTTTATAATACCAAGTAATGAATTCTTGAGCTACTATTATTCTTGATTTTTTGTAAATATTATTATTGATGAAGCCTTTTCTCGAATTAATGGAATATTTTTGCGTCTAAAAATTTTATAGCTATGACCAGATTAAGCGTTAATATTAATAAAATAGCTGTTCTCAGAAATTCACGAGGCGGCAACTTACCCGATTTGATTCAAGTAGCAAAAGACTGTGAAACCTTTGGGGCGCAAGGTATCACGGTACATCCGAGACCCGATGAGCGTCATATACGCATGGCAGATATTCCGTTGTTGAAAGAAGTTGTGAAAACCGAGTTTAACATCGAAGGCTATCCCGACGAGCGTTTCATGGAGTTGGTTTTGAAAAACAAACCACACCAAGCTACCCTCGTACCCGACGACCCGACCCAATTGACATCTGACCACGGTTGGGACACCATAAAACAAGCCGCTTATTTGACCGAAATCGTCAAAATACTGAGGGGGTCGGGCATCCGTGTTTCCTTGTTCGTGGATGCGGATGTGAAGATGATAGAAGGCGCAAAAAAAATAGGAGCGGATAGAATTGAGTTTTACACGGGCGAGTACGCAAAGGATTTTTATAAAAATAAACAAGAAGCAGTTGCATCTCACACAGCCGCTGCCAAGGTTGCTGTCGAGTTGGGTTTAGGTATTAACGCAGGGCATGATTTGAATCTGGATAATCTGAAATTTTATAAAGACAATGTGGCGGGGCTAATGGAAGTATCAATCGGACATGCGTTGATTTCGGATGCATTATATTATGGTATTCACAACACGATACAGATGTATTTGCGGCAATTGAAGTAGATTGAAATAAAAATAATATAATAATAAAATACTGGATTTAAGCATTTTGAGAAGAGTTTTTTTTCTGAATCGGAGTATTTAATTGAAAAAATGCACAATAATTTTGTAAGTTTGCCCAAATATTCTTAAAAAAATGTTAAAACACCAAAGCAGCATAATATTTTTTCAATTCGTTATCAAGTCTAAAAGAAACCAATTTATTACTCCCCTTTATGGATAACGCAGAAACCTTTGTATGTAGTTGATTATTAAACCTTTATGAAATGTATTTTATAGAATATGATTTTTACTATTTTTAATAGATATACTAAAGCTAAAATACTGAGGT
>JAYSRU010000264.1:0-22637 GCA_043720875.1 Crocinitomicaceae bacterium | reverse complement strand
TTTTCCAGGGAACCCGATTTTCCCGGGTGTGTTGCAAATTGAAGCAATTGCACAAGTTGGAGGTATTTTCTCCTTGAGTAAAGTGGAAGATCCCCATTTATATTCCACGTATTTCATGAAAATTGATAACGTGAAATTTAAGCAGAAAGTGATTCCCGGAGATACAATAGTTTTCGAATTAAGCTTACTTTCACCGATGCGTCGTGGATTAGTTCACATGGGCGGAAAAGCCTATGTAAACGGAAAAGTTGTAATGGAAGCTGATATGTTGGCTCAAGTTATAAAAGACAAAGTTTAAAAAAATATTAATAGCTATACTAGAATGATAAGTCCACTTGCCCATATTTCTGAAAATGCCAAAATTGGAGAAAATGTAACCATTGATCCGTTCGCTGTAATTTATGAAAATGTTAGTATTGGAGATGGAACAAGAATTCATTCTAACGCAAGCATTTATCCCGGCACACGAATCGGTAAGAACTGTGAAGTTTTTCCAGGAGCTGTTATTGGTGTAATTCCTCAAGATCTTAAATTTAATGGGGAGAATACTACCGTAGAAATAGGAGATAATACAGTAATTCGTGAATGTGTAACAATTCACCGTGGCACGGAAGATCGCATGAAAACCGTGATCGGAAATAATTGTTTGCTTATGACCTATGTGCACGTTGCCCATGATTGTCTCATCGGAAACAATGTAATTCTTGCAAGTTATACCGGTATTTCTGGACATGTTATCATTGACGATTTTGCTATTTTAGAAGGTAAGGTTGCGGCGCAACAATTCGTTCATATAGGAAAGCATGCATTTGTTGGTGGCGCTAGTTTAATCCGAAAAGATATTCCTCCATATGTGAAAGCAGCACGCGAACCCTTGACGTTTGCGGGTGTAAATTCTGTTGGACTGAGAAGAAGAGGTTATACAGATGAACAAGTACGAGAAATAGAAGATATTTATAGAATACTTTACGTTCAAAATAGCAATGTTTCCAAAGGATTAATTCAAATTGAAGAGCAATTACCTAGTTCTCCTTTGCGAAATGAAATAGTAGAATTTATACGCGCAGCAGACAAAGGTGTTATTCGAGGAATGATATAGAAACTTTTTAAATTTATCCTTCAACTTAAAAAACAGTCTCTTAATGCTTACAAAAAAAACGAAATATGCCATTCACGCGCTAACTTTTTTAGCGAAAGAACACGGGGAACGTCCGTTAAAAGACGCTGTGCCAATTGTGATCGGTATAATTTCAAAAGACGTTAAAATTCCACGCAAATTTCTTGAAGTAATTTTGTTGGAATTAAAGAATGAAGGCATTTTGAATTCAAGAATGGGGAAAGGTGGAGGATATTTCTTAACCAAAAAACCTGCATCTATTAAATTATCTAAATTGATTAGAATGTTTAATGGACCTATCGCTCTATTGCCTTGCGCCAGTAAAAATTATTACGAAAAGTGCAAGGAATGTACAGACGAGATTGCTTGCGGACTTCATTCTATTGCAATTCAAGTAAGAGATGAAACGTTGGCATTACTAGAAAAACTCAGTATTCAAGACATTCTTTTTAGAGAATTGAACAACGCGTGAAAGGTTAGCTACTATCGGGCTGAACGTGAAGAGATTTTTTAAAATATCTGATTGTAGGGTGTGCATAAAATTCAAGCGCCATAAGTTTGTTAAAGTTTTCAACACAGCAAATAAAAGTTCATCTTAGTTGTATCTTTACAACTCAAAAATTAAAAGAGATGAATACTTGGTTTACCGTAAAAGTAAAATATACAAAGCAATTAGACGACGGACAATTAAAAAGAGTGAGTGAGCCCTATTTATTGGCGGCTATGACATTTACAGATGCTGAGGCAAGAATTTACCAAGTACTTGGTGAAACCATTAGAGGAGAGTTTTTAGTGACCAATATTGCGAAAACGGATCTTGCGGATATCTTTCAATTCGACGATTGCGATACGTGGTATAAGCTAAAGGCTAACTATGTAGCTATGGACGCTGATAATGAAAAAGCAAAGAAAATTTCAAGCAATTATTTAGTTTCTGCTAAAAACCTAAAAGATTCTGTTTCCAAATTGGAAGAAAGTTTAGAAGGTTCGTTAATGGATTATGACATTGCTGCAGTTTCAGTTTCTCCAATTGTAGATATTTTCCCTTACGATGAAGATTTTAAAGGAACAAATTATGAAACAGGAATGGAGGATGAAGCCCCTATTAAAGGTAAAAAAACATTCTCAGCTCCTGGAGCATCTTGGGATGATTCTGACTTAGATACGGAGCATGAATTCGAAGATGAAGCCGAAGAAACGGTAGAAGAAACTGAAGGTGACTTCGAAGAAGAAGTGGAATAATGGAAGATTTTCTTCAACACATTAGAGACGACCATCATAGTTTCGACAAAGGAACACTTTCTGATCATATTGGGTCTGACCCGATTGCCTTTTATAAAACTTGGTTTCAAGAAGTGATTGAAAAGAATATTATCGAACCGCATGCTATGCATATTTCAACGGTTGACGCAAATGCGATTCCAACTTCTCGTGTCGTGTTTTTAAAAGAAATTATAGACGAGCAATTTATTTTTTACACCAATTATTTGAGTAAAAAAGGGAATGACATGCTACAAAACGACAATGTTTCGGCCTTGTTTTTTTGGCCATCGCTAGAACGTCAAGTTAGAATTGAAGGTAAGGTTTCAAAGGTAAGTGAAAGTCTTTCAGACGCTTATTTTGAAAGTAGACCGCGCTCAAGTAAATTGGGTGCATGGGCAAGTCAACAAAGTGAAAAATTAGTAAATAGACATGAACTAGAAGAACGTGTACAAGCGTACGCAAAACTTTATCCGGATTTTGTGCCGCGTCCACCGCATTGGGGAGGATATGGAATTAAACCAACTCGTTTAGAGTTTTGGCAAGGTAGACCTAGTCGCTTACACGATCGCATGATCTTCGAAAAAAATAATGAAAATACGTGGGATGTATTCAGATTGAATCCTTAAGTAAATAAATGCAAGAAATTATACCTACAATAACCAGCCTTTCAAATGGAATTCGTGTAGTTGCGCTGCCAAGTAATTCAAGTGTTTCTCATCTTGGTATTACTATTCTTGCGGGTTCAAGAAACGAAGAAAAAGGGGAGGAGGGCTTAGCTCACTTTTTGGAACATTGTATTTTCAAAGGAACTCAAAAACGTAAATCCTTTCATATCTTGTCTGGTTTGGACAGCGTTGGTGGAGAATTGAATGCGTATACAAACAAAGAAGAAATTTGTATCTATGCAAGTTTCACCAACGAATATTTGAAGCGTGCAATTGATTTAGTTTCGGATATTTCTTTGAACGCGTCATTTCCAGAAAAAGAGTTAGTTCGCGAAAAGGAAGTTGTCTTAGATGAGATTAATTCGTACTTAGATGCACCATCTGATCGTATTTTTGATGATTTTGAAGCTTACCTGTTTCCTGACCATTCGCTTGGGAATAATATTTTAGGCACAAAAGAGTCAGTATTAAGTTTTACTAAAGATAGTTTGGAGAATTACCGTAAAAAGTTTTTTATTCCTGAAAACATTGTAATTTCTTACGTCGGTAATGCCAACGTAAAACAACTCATGAAGTTATTGGAACGTTATTTTGGTGTGTATCAAAATGTTGGTCAAACAAAAGCTCCCAACACATTTGAAAGTTACAAAGCATTTCACGTGGTTGAAAAAGCATCAAATTTTCAAGCCCACGGCATTTTAGGTGGAATTGCTGTTGGCTACAATAACGATTCGCGTAGAGCAACCGCTTTACTTTTGAATTTATTAGGTGGACCTGCTTTGAATTCGAGGTTAAACTTAAATGTCCGAGAAAAGTATGGCTATGCTTATTCGATTGAGGCGAGCTTTAATCCGTACAAAGAACTTGGTTATTGGAATATATATTTTGGATGTGATCAAAAGCATTTAAAGAAAAGCCACGACTTGATCATGAAAGAAGTAAAGATCTTGTGTGACAATGAAATATCTTCAACCCAATTACACAGAGCGAAAGTTCAATTCAAAGGTCAAATCGCGTTATCCAACGAAAGCAATGCAGGTCAAATGTTAAGTCTTGGAAAAAGCGTCCTTGTTTTTGGACAATTGGATACTTTGGCTCAGATCTACGAAGCAATTGATAACACGTCGAGCAAAGAATTGTTAGAAATTGCCAATCAGCTTTTTGCACCTGATGGAGTTTCTAAATTGTTATTCGAAGTAAAGGAATAAAGGCAATCACTATTGTCCGATAAAAATGTGATACAGCAATATTTTTTTAAAATACTTAAAATCAATTAGTTGAATTTTAAGTATTTCGAAAATTGATAAGTAAGTGTAATTTGTACATTGAAAAACAATTTCATTTTAAGAAATCTAAGAAAATCTAAAACGTTTATAAAATCTTGGGTTATACAATGGCATTAAATCATAATCGTAGATTTCGAGAAAAATGAAGAACATGGTAAAAACGGTGTTTGAGTGAAGCGAGTTTCGGTTTTACGTTCTGAATGAGTCGTAGAAATCAAGGTTGTGATTTACAGCCTTGATTTTTTCTTTTGTTACTTTTCTTTTTGATCAAGCAAATAGAAAAGTAAAAACGGTTAGCGAAGCTTATAGATTTATTTTATCGGACAACAATCAATTTCAATATTGAATACTACGTTTTTCGTTTCTTCTTTTTTGCAGCTGGAAATAACAAGTTATTGAGAATTAAACGATACCCTGGAGATTGTGGATGTAAACTCAAATCGGTTGCAGGATCGCCTACCATGTGTTGAAAATCTTCTGGATCATGTCCGCCATAAAAAGTCCAAGTACCTTGCCCATATTCACCATGTAAATATTTAGCCGTTCCTAGCGCTTTGTTTTCGCCCATGACAAGTACATTGCTTTTGATGAAATCCCGCTTAAAATCTGTTGTTTGCCCCATGAATCCAGGAATTACTTGAGTGTGGCATTGTGTTAACATGGTTGGTACTACATCCCATTTAGCAGAAAAATCGAAAAGTGTAAAAGTATTTTGATTTTCGGGTAACGTTTGGTGCAGGTTTGTTCCATCTATGTTGGAGTATTCATACACCAAAGCATTCGGTTCCAATTGAAAGTTTTCAAATGCAAAAGTGTTCGAAAAGTCTAATTCTTTTTGACAACCAGGTTTCGGAGCATCTCCATCATAGATATAATCGCAAATATCAGTGTTGTGCGCAGCTAAACCAATATCGAAACTGTCAGTTCCAGAACACATAGTAAACAAAAAACCTCCACTCATCACGAATGCTTTAAGATTGTTGGCAACCGCTAATTTGAGTTGTGCTACTTTTTTGAATCCCAATAGGCGAGCATCCGCTTCAGCATCCGCCACTTGTTGTCTGTACCAGCCTTCGTTTTTGTAACGCGCGTAGAATTTACCATATTGCCCAGTAAAATCTTCATGGTGCAAATGTACCCAGTCATACTTGGGCAATACACCCATAATTACGGCAGAATCATAAATTTTATCGTAAGGAATTTCGGCATATTCTAATACCATGGTCACGGCATCATCCCAAGGCATTGTTCCTTTTGGAGTATAAACAGCAACTTTTGGAGCTTTGTCTAACTGAACAATTTCCATATTCACTTCGGGTTGGGAAATTTCTGCTTTGATAGCATTTACTTGTCCATCGGCCAAAATTTCATAACGAACACCTTTAATAATGAGTTCTTCTTCGATAGATTTTAAATGCGGACACAAAAATGAACCGCCTCTATAATTCAGTAACCATTCGATACTCACGGTATTCGTAAGCATCCAAAATGCTACTCCATATGCTTTTAAGTGATTATTTTGTTTTAAATCCATTGGAATTAAAATCTGAGTCGCTCGAACGGAATGCCCCCCAAAAATAAATATAAGGGAGAGGAGTAATATTTTCATGACTAAATGTACTTAAAAAATAATGCCAAAATAGTATTAAAAAGGAGCTTCGTCGTTGGAAGAGAAATCTACATCATCAGCAGGCGTTGCCCAGCCTTTACTTTTTACGGTTAAAACATCGGGTCTACCTTTGTCAAAGGTTAAATTCGGTTGCATTCCAGAACTGCTAGGAGTTGCGTGTGCATCTGGCAACGACGATAGACTATCGTATTCAAAATTTTCGAAGCGTGCAAAATGCTTAACATAACGTAAGTCAACGGTTTCTAGCGATCCATTTCTATGCTTGGCGATAATAATTTGTCCTAATCCTTCTGTAGAAGCACCGGTCTCAGGATTTTCAGTAAAGCCGTAATATTCAGGTCGATAGATAAAAGATACGATATCCGCATCTTGCTCAATTGCACCAGATTCACGTAAATCTGATAATTGTGGTTTTTTATCTCCACCTCTCGTTTCTACGGATCTACTTAACTGAGATAAGGCTACAACTGGAACATTTAATTCTTTAGCAATTTCCTTAATTGAACGCGAGATACTTGAAATTTCCTGTTCGCGGTTACCAACGCCCTTATTTCCACCGGCGGTCATAAGTTGTAAATAATCGATTACAACAATTTTAATATCGTGTTGCATTTTTAAACGGCGGCACTTTGCACGTAAATCAAAGATTGAAATACCTGGCGTATCATCAATATATATTGGCGCTGCAGCAAGTCTTTGAACACGGTTATTCAATTGTACCCATTCGTGATCTGCTAAATCTCCCTTTCTCAATTTTTCACCAGGAATACCAGTTTCTGAAGAAATAAGACGCTTTACTAATTGAACCGATGACATTTCCAATGAAAACAATGCAACAGGTTGATTAAAATCTACAGCCATATTCCTTGCCATGGATAATACGAATGCAGTTTTCCCCATAGCTGGTCGAGCTGCAATAACGATCATGTCAGAGTTTTGCCATCCGGCAGTTACTTTATCTAAAGCTGTAAATCCAGTGGCAACACCAGAAATTCCTCCGCCTTGCATTCTTGCTTTTTCAATTTCCTCTAATGCTTTGGCTACAGTAGGTTCCATCTTATCATAATCCTTACGCATGTTGCTTTCTGCAATGGCGAAAAGATCTTTTTCCGTATTGGCTAATAAATCAAATACATCTGTTGTTTCGTCAAACGCTACACGTAAGGTTTCAGAACACATTCTGATGATTTCGCGTTGTATAAACTTCTCAGCGATTATGCGTGCGTGAAATTCAACATGTCCGGTAGTTCCAATGCGTTGGGTTAGCTGAGAAATGTAAAAAGGCCCACCGGCTAATTCTAATTCGCCGTTTTGTTTCAATCTATTGGTTACCGTAAGTAAATCTACAGGTTGTGAACTTCCAAATAATTCTTTTATCGCTTTAAAAATTGAAACGTGTTTTGGATCGTAAAAACTACGCTCGTGCAATTTATCAATTGTATCGTTAACTGCATTTTTTTCAAGCATCATGGCGCCTAATACAGCTTGTTCTAAATCGATCGCTTGTGGCGGTATACGTCCATAGTCCAACGGATTAGCGTTAGTCTTATTTGGTGTACGTGTTTTATCAAATCTAGTATTGTCGCGAGGGGCTTCCATTTTACAAAGATGCAAAGGTTTTGCCATTGATCCCAAATAAAATCGATAAGAAATGTGAAAGATTTCAAAGTTGATGTAAATTTACCAAATGATACGCGAAATTATAGTTACAGAAGATGGTAGTCATACGATACAAATCGTAGATTGGAATGAGCAATATCATAGCATTCATGGGGCTAAGCAAGAGGCGATGCATGTGTACATTAACGCCGGATTTTGTGCCTTAGATTCACCAAACTTAAGGGTACTTGAAATTGGCTACGGAACTGGGTTAAATTGCTTTCTGACGTTTATCTCCGCTAAAGAAAATGGAATTGAAGTAGCATACACTGGAATTGAAGCATTTCCAATAGCAATTGAGGAACATTCAATCCTGAATTATTGTGATGGATTTGATGCTGAGAGCCATGAAGTTTACCAAGCCATGTATGCAGCAATGTTTGGAAGCACCACAAAACTCACCAATTTTTTCAAGCTAACTAAGGTGAAATCAAGTTTTGAGGAGTGGCAAACGCCTGAAAATCAATTTGACGTAATTTATTATGACGCTTTCGGTCCACCCGTTCAACCAGAATTATGGACGGTTGAAATGTTTCAGAAAATGTACAATGGATTAGCGGATGGGGGAGTATTAGTAACTTATTGTGCTAAAGGTCAGGTGAAAAGAAATCTCCGTGAAGCAGGGTTTTTGGTAGAGAATTTACCAGGTCCGCCAGGTAAAAGAGAAATAACGCGTGCTTGGAAAAAGAAGAATTAATATAGCACGAATTTTTAGCTAAGGAGCAAGGGAATGTGTACTTTTGTAACAATTAATAATAAAAGAAAATGAAATATATTTTAAGAGTTTTTGTTGGATTGAGTATCATTTTAACAAGCACATCTGGGTTGAACGCCCAAAGCTATAAAAATGCCATTGGTATTAAAGGAGGTTATCCTGGATTCGGATCACTAAATTTTAAGCATTTTATGGGAAGTTCAACAGCGATTGAGCTATCTGTGGGAGGAAGTAATAACTTTTTATGGTTACAAGGTCTGTACGAAATTCAGGCCGAATTGGGCGAGGGATTTGAATGGTATTATGGAATTGGAGCAGATTTAGGTAGTTATAGAAACAACTATTATTATAAATACAAGGATAACATTTACAATGGCGGATTTTTTCTAGGAATAGATGGAGTTTTAGGAATTGAATATACATTTAAGGCATTACCCTTAAATATTGCGTTTGATTTACAACCTACTGTAAGAGTTGTGCCGTATTTTGGATTTGGTGTGAATGGAGCTTTTGCACTTCGTTTCGCAATTAAGTAACAATTAAAAAAATCCATAAAAAAAGGTCATCAATACAATTGATGACCTTTTTTTATGCTTTAAAAATTATCCTAAATAGCTCTTTAGCATCTTACTGCGTGAAGCGTGTTTCATTCTTCTAATTGCTTTTTCTTTAATTTGACGCACTCTTTCTCTCGTTAAATCAAACATTTGTCCAATTTCTTCCAATGTTAGCGGGTTCTTTCCATCCAAACCGTAGAAAAATCGAAGTACATCTGCTTCTCTAAATGTTAAGGTGTTTAGTGACCTGTCAATGTCTGTACGCAGCGAATCGATGACAAGATTTTTTTCAGGACTTGGCAAACTATCGTTAGGCAAGACATCATACATGGAGGAAGATGATTCGTCTCCTTCTAACAACGGCGCATCCATACTTGTATGTCTACCGTTATTTGCCATTGATTGCCTTACATCTTCGATTGAACATTCCAATTCTTCTGCCAACTCGTCAATGCTAGGTGGTCTTTCAAAGCGTTGTTCTAATTCTGAATACGCTTTATTGATTTTGTTAATCGTTCCAATCTTATTCAAGGGTAAACGCACAATTCTAGCTTGCTCTGCCAAGGCTTGAAGTACTGCTTGCCTAATCCACCAAACGGCATAAGAAATAAATTTGAATCCACGTGTTTCATCAAAACGTTCGGCAGCCTTTATTAAACCAACATTGCCTTCGTTGATAAGATCAGGAAGAGATAAACCTTGATTTTGATATTGCTTTGCTACTGAAACAACGAAACGTAAATTTGCTTTAGTTAATATTTCTAACGCTTTGCGATCGCCGGCTTTTATTCGCTTGGCTAATTGCACTTCTTCATCTGCAGTAATGAGGTCTACTCGACCTATTTCTTGCAAATATTTATCGAGAGAAGCGTTCTCACGATTGGTTACTTGTTTGATAATTTTGAGCTGTCTCATGTCTAGTTGAATAAAATGATTAGCAAGTTGGATGAATCTAATTATTTAAACGGAATGAAAGACAAATAATTACTGTAAATGTGTAAAATACGTCTAAGAATGATCAAATCGGTGTTTTATGAGGATGAAATATTTGGAATTGTCAAATAATTATTTTCAAGGTGACGATTTAATGATTTTATGAGCAAAAAAAAACGCTCAATTTATATTGAGCGTTTTGTATATTTTATTTGTTAGTGATTATCCACCAAAGTCATCGAAACGAACATTTTCGTCAGGAACACCCCAGTCGCTACACATTTTAATAACAGCCTGATTCATCATTGGAGGCCCGCAGAAATAAAACTCGATATCTTCAGGAGATTCATGTTTTTCTAAATATTCTTTGATTACCGTATTGTGAACAAAACCAACAAAACCATCTTTACCGTTGGTGTCGCTTGTATTCTCCATCACTTTCCAATTATCTTCAGGGACAGGTTCTGACAGTACTACATAAAATTTGAAGTTTGGAAAATCTCTTTCTAACGATCTGAAATGTTCCATGTAGAATAATTCTCTTTTAGAACGACCACCGTACCAGTAGGTCACTCTACGACCAGTTTGTAAAGTTTTGAACAGATGGTATAAGTGTGAACGCATTGGAGCCATTCCTGCACCACCACCAACGTACAACATTTCAGCATCTGTTTCATTAATGAAGAATTCTCCAAATGGACCAGATACGGTGACTTTATCCCCTTTTTTACGAGAGAAAATATAAGAAGATGCGATACCAGGGTTCACTAACATCCAACCATTTCGTTCTCTATCCCAAGGTGGAGTAGCAATACGAACATTCAACATAATTTTTCTACCTTCAGCTGGGTAAGAAGCCATTGAATATGCCCTGGTTACAGGTTCATTATTCTTCATAACCAAAGGCCAAAGGTTAAATTTATCCCACTCAACTTTAAATTTATCAATTTCTCCCGGATGTTCTTCAGGATGTGCTGTGATATCAATTGAGGTGAACGGAATTTCACATGCTGGAATTTCAATTTGTATATATCCACCCGCTTCATAGTGCATATCTTCAGGTAATTCAACAATAAACTCTTTAATAAACGATGCAACGTTATAATTAGAGTATACGGTAGCTTCCCATTGTTTAATACCAAAAACTTCTTCTGGAACTTCAATAACCATATTCTCTTTTACTTTAACCTGACATCCTAAACGCCATTTAGCAGCAATTTCTTTTCGTGAAAAGTGTGGTGCTTCAGTTGGTAAGATATCTCCGCCACCTGATTCAACTTGACATTTACATTGGATACAAGTACCACCACCACCACAGGCTGACGGTAAGAATATTCCTGCATTACCAAGTGTAGTAAGTAACGAACTACCTCCGTCCACTTCAATTTCACGTTCTCCATTGATCATTATTTTGATCTTACCTTTTGGAGAAAGTTTTGTTTTTGCATAGAGTAAAATTCCAACAAGAAATAATGTAACTGCTAAGAAAACAACAAGTGTAATAGTTATAACAAATCCTAAATTCATCTTTTTATATTTAAGTTTCTAACGATATATGAGTTAGATAATGTAATTAATATTTGATACCCATGAACGCCATGAAACCTAGTCCCATCAATCCAGTTAGAATAAATGTGATTCCTAAACCTCTTAATCCTGGAGGAACATTTGAATACCTCATTTTCTCTCTAATTCCTGCAATGGCTACGATGGCTAAGAACCAACCAATCCCAGAGCCAGCTGCGAAAGAAGTTGCATCAAGCAAAGTTGAATATTGACGTTCTTGCATGAATAATGCCCCACCAAGAATTGAGCAATTCACCGCAATTAATGGAAGGAAAATACCTAATGCACCGTATAGGGCAGGAGCGAATTTTTCAACTATCATTTCAACGAGTTGTACAATAGATGCTACAACAGCAATAAACATAATGAAAGATAAAAAGTTAAGGTCTATGTCCTTATATTCATCACCTAACCAAGATAATGCTCCTGCTTTTAGCAAATAGTTTTCTAATAACCAGTTAACGGGAACTGTAACCACTAAAACGAAAATAACTGCTGCACCCAGTCCAACTGCGGTTTTAACGGTTTTGGAAACTGCGATATATGAACACATGCCTAAGAAAAAGGCAAAGATCATGTTTTCAGAGAATATCGCTTTTATAAATATACTTAACGTACTGTCCATAATTTCTTGTTATTAAAGATTAATGAGTTTCTTGTAATGACTTGTTCTTAATACGTTGAATCCATACAATAAGTCCAACTAAAATCAAAGCCATTGGAGGCAATACCATAAGGTTGTTATTCATATAACCCATAGCATACAATCCGGATTCTTGTCCTGGTAATGCGTTTCCAAATATTTCTATTCCCATTAACTTACCTGAACCAAAAAGTTCACGAATAACGGCTATGATGACTAAGACGATAGCATACCCCAATCCATTTCCAAATCCATCTAGTAGGGAAGGCCATGGTTTATTCGCCATAGCAAAGGCTTCAAATCTACCCATAATTATACAATTGGTGATAATCAAACCCACAAATACGGAGAGTTTCGCTGATACATCGGGCATATAAGCTTTTAGTATTTCGTTCACAATAATTACTAAGGCAGCTGCCACAACTAATTGCACAATAATTCTAATTCGGGAAGGCATACTATTACGCAATAATGAAATTACGTAGTTACCCATCATGGTTACAAATATTACCGCAGCTCCCATAACTAGAGCTTGTTCAACTTGTACAGTTATAGCAAGCGATGAGCAAATACCCAAAACTTGTACCGTAACGGGGTTGTTATCTGTCAAAGGATCTGTAATCAGTTTTTTATTTCTTTTTGAAAAAAGTGCCTCTTTGGGCGCTTTTGTAATCGCTACGTTCTCGCTCATAATTTTGCAGTTTTAGTAGTTTTAGTAAAATAAGACAAATAAACAGGCATACATCTGTTCATCATTTCTTCCACACCTTTGGAGGTAATTGTACCGCCAGTAATTCCATCAATTTTACCTGGTTCTGATCCGGAATTATCTTTAACTACCGTAAATCCAGACTCTGTAACTTCTTCTCCAATCCAACGGTCTTCAAAGAAAGGTTGATTAATCTCAGCTCCTAATCCAGGTGTTTCTGTTTTATGATCGAAAGAAGCTCCAGAAATTGTTTTACGGTCATCTTTTAAACTTAAGTAACCCCAAATTGGTCCCCAAAGTCCAACACCTACAACTGGTACGATATAATTGGTATCTCCTTTTGCATTTATAGCAACAAACAACGGGTAATTAAAATCTGTTGGTTTTAGTTTTTTGTCTTTATACTGAGCTTGAATGTCGACATTGAAAGGATCCAAACCAACTCTAAGTTCGCCGTCTTTGTCTATTACCAAAGATTTTTCTGAAACGATATGCTTTGTATATAGCTTATCAGCGGTGGTTCTTTGTGCAGTTATACCAACTGCAGCGAGGATATCCATTTTTTTCTTTATCACAGCATTAGCATCTTGAGCGGGCTTTAATATAATAGATAGAGCCGCTAAGATTGAACCTACTACTACTACCATCGTGATAGAGTAGATTATTGTGTACGAGTTACTTTCCTTGTTTGCCATGATTATGCTACTTTAATTCTTTTCATTCTTCTCTTAATGTTTGCACCAATCACAAAATGATCGATAATAGGAGCAAGAACATTCATTAATAATATAGAAAGCATTACTCCTTCTGGGTAAGCTGGGTTAAATACACGTATGATGACGGTGATAAATCCACCTAGAAAACCATATATTATTTTACCCATAGGTGTTTGCGCGGCAGAAACTGGATCTGTTGCCATGAAAACGGCTCCAAAAGCGAAGGATCCGATAATCATATGGTAAAAGAAAGGTAATTGATTGTAATCACTACCACCCATTAAGTTTAATAAGAATGCCATTACTGCACCACCCGCAAAGAAAGAAGCAATAATTCTAAATGAACCAACTCCTGTTGCAATTAAAATAACTGCTCCGATAAGACAAGCAAGGGTTGAAGTTTCACCAATAGAACCTGGTATCATTCCCATAAAACTGTCCATCACAGAATATTTGGCTTGAAAGGCATTAATGTTCTCAAGAGCACCACTTTCACCAATATGTGCTAGTTCGCCTAGTGCAGTTGCTCCAGAAACGCCATCAACTTCAGCGCCTGCCATCCAAACTTTGTCTCCAGACATCTGTGTAGGATGTGCGAAGAAAATAAACGCACGAGCGGTAAGTGCTATATTTACTATGTTCATTCCAGTTCCACCAAATACTTCTTTACCAATAAACACAGCGAATGCTGTAGCTACCGCTACCATCCATAATGGAACATCTGCGGGCATAGTTAACGGGATTAATAGTCCAGAAACGAGAAACCCTTCATGTAAAGAGTGACCGCGCATCATACCAATCAAAAATTCTACACCGAGTCCAACGGCATAAGAAACAACAACAATCGGCAATACTATGCCACATCCAGTAAAAAATTTAGACATTGGATTAGCCCAGTATTCGGATGAAAATGATTCGTGACCACCCATTGCATATTCGGCAAAGTGCCCCGTGTTGTATATTCCAAAAAGTAAACAGGGTAATAGTGCAAATATCACCATCATCATTGTACGTTTCAAATCTACGGCATCACGAATGTGTGAACCACTAATGGTCGTAGTTTTTGGTGTAAAGGCAAAGGTTGCCATGGTTTCATAAAGTGGATGCCATTTTTCAAACTTACCGCCATGGGCAAATTTAGGCTCAACTTTGTTTAAAAATTTCTCTAATGCTTTCATCTAACTTATTTAAATCGAATTACATACATTCTTTTTGGATCAAATCTAATCCAGCACGAACTTTTTCTTGAATGTTAATTTTTGAAGTACAAACGTATTCACAAAGTGCAAAATCTTCTGGAGCAACTTCATAAATACCAAGTTGTTCCATTCCATCTATATCATTGGTAATAGCGGCTTTTACAAGCTGCATGGGATAGATGTCAAATGGAAAAACTTTTTCTAGTTCACCAGTAACAACGAATGCTCTTTCCTCGCCATTTAGGTTTGTGTCGTGAACGTATTTTTTATTCTTCATCATCCAAGTAGGATAAAGTTTCGAATTTGAAAAACGATCAAAGCCTAATGACAACCATCCTTTAGTTAAGAAAAATTTTGGTTGATTTCCTTCAGGAAGCAAGGTGACTTGATTGTGATAGTAATGTAAATATCCAGTTGCATCAATCTTTAATCCTGTTAATGGATTTCCAGAAACAACACGGACATTATCAGACTTTAAATTGTCAACTAACATTTCCTCAACATTAGCTCCAATTATAGTTCTGTAATATTTTGGATGTTTGGCTTCAGATCCGGTAAGTGCAATGGTCTTTGAAGCATTGAACACACCTTCAGTAAACAATTTTCCTAGAATCACAATATCTTGAAGGTTTACAGTCCAAACCGTTTCGCCTTTATTTATTGGTGAAATATGATGAATTTGAACTCCAACATTTCCCGCTGGATGTGGTCCCTCAATGGTCGAGATCTCTACATTTGCTAATTGCTTAATGCTTGCGTCTGTAGATGCTCCCTTAATGGTTAAATAAACCTTTCCAGCAGTCATTTGAGCCAAAGCATTAATTCCTGCTTGCATGTTCACTGCATCAGCATGTAACATGTAATCGAAATCTGGTGCTAATGGTGACGAATCAAACCCTGAGATAAAAATAGCTTTTGGCTCAGTACTAGGATTTGCAATAACGTCTAAGGGTCTTTGTTTAATTAATGGCCACATTCCAGCATTGGAAATATGATTCTTAACATCTTCACCAGTCATTGTATTTGGATCTTTAATTCCAAACTGAATATGACTTTGCGCTGCATCCAAAGTAACTATAACAGATAAAATTTTGCGTTTATCACCACGATTTATACTGGTTACGGTTCCACTAACTGGAGACGCAACTCTTATCGCTTCGTTATATTTATCATGAAATAAGATAGACCCTGCTTGCACAGTTTCTCCTTCTTTTACATTTAATTTAGGCATCATTCCGTGGAAGTCCGACGGGTTGATACATACAGTACTTGGTAAATCGAGATCTTGTCTGACTTTGTCAGCTTCACCTACTAATCTAATATCCAATCCTTTACGAATCCGTATGGTTTTTGACATGCGTTTCTAGTTAATATTTGGGTGCGAATTTAACGAAAATTTGGATTAATACTGTTTATATTGTTTTACTTTTGGATTCAATTAGTTGTTTAGAAACAATCTAAATAATAATTTGAAACAACTATAAATGACAGGCATGCGTTATTAATGTGACATAGTATTATACTTATGAATATTTCAACTACTTCAGGGATTCGAGTAAGTGCGGTTACTGCACTGAAGGAAAATTTATCGCAAATTGATCAGAATTATTTCTTTTATAGTTACACAATTGAAATCGAAAACTACACAAAAAAGAGGGTTAAGTTACTTTCTAGACATTGGGATATTTTCGATTCTTTGAGCGCTTTAAGAATTGTTGAGGGTGAAGGTGTCATTGGAGAGCAACCTGTATTGGAACCTGGTGAATGTTATTCTTATTCAAGTTCGTGCGACTTGCATTCTGAATTAGGTTTTATGCAGGGATACTTTACATTTATTGATTTAGATTCGAAAGAAACATTTAACGTAGAAATTCCTCGTTTTTCCTTACATTTTTGGGGTAGAATGAATTGATTTTCTGCGTTTGAATAAGTAAAAAATCACTACTATTACTATAAACAAGATAATACTGATCGTGTAAGGGCTTCCAGAATTCATTTTGAGTAGGGAAGCTTCTCTTTTTCTGTTAAGGTTTTGTTCTTCTAATTGTTCTAGTTCGAAAATAAATTGTTGTTGATTATAGTCTTGTTTTCTTGCATCGGATTTAATTTCATCTTTCAAATCAACTAATACTTCCAAGTAATTCGTACTCGACAGGAAATCTTTTTGTTCTTTTTTAAGCATGGCTAATGCAAACAATGCATCTGAAGCCAATAAATTATTGTCGGATGTTTTGGCGAATTCGTAAGATTGCGTATAATAGTAAGCTGCTTTGTCCAGCTTTCCACTCAATTGAAATAATAAGCCATAATTATAATAGACTTCAATTATTCCCAATGTATTTCTCATTTCTTGATAGCAATCTTCCGATTTTTCGAAAAGAGCGTAAGCAGATTCATAGGATTCAGTTTGAACCAATTGAATTGCAAGGTTGTTGAAAGCATGGGCTTGCGTAATTTTGGAAGTAGATTTCTGTGCAAATTCAATGCTCTTATTCAATGCAGCAAGTCCTTGGACTTTTAACTCTTGCGCAAAATACATATCCGCTAAAACAGCGTAACCGTTGCTGGCGGATTTGAAATTATTGATTTTAGTTACCGCGGATAGGTATTTCTCTAATTGAACCTTTGCTTTGCTGTAATCCCCAATATTAATATAAGCTTGACCTAAGTTAACGCGTGCCAAATGATAAGAAATGGGGTCAGTATTTTCCTTACCCAAAGCAATTGACTCCATATAATATGGTATAGCTGCTTCTGGATTTCCCTCAGCTAAATAAGTGTTTCCTATTTCATTCACGATAACCACTTCGTTGCTCAGGTCTTTTACTGATTGGTAATAATTGCGCATTTCCAAAAAATAGCCACGCGCTAAAGTTGGTTTACCTGTTCGGGTGAAGTAATTTCCTAGAAAATGCTTTCCTAATTTGTTGGCGTAAATATTCGAAAATTTCATACCATTCTTAATCAAGAATTGACCTACAATGTATAATGAATCACGGTCTTCTTCTAAGAAATAGCTTCGTCGTTCGGCTATGTCAATGGCATAATGCTCAATCGTTTTCGCAGTTAATTTGAGATCTTTTTTTGCTTGACCCAATGCGGAAATAGATAAGAAAATGAAAAGTACAAGTATTGTTTTCATGGCTCGAATATACTTTTTAATCCTGAATTGTCCCTTATAATATGGTAATGGGGAAAGAGAATTTGATGGATCTATTAATATTCGAAATTTTATGGCGCATTTATTTTATCATTGGTTAACTTTGCATTCTAAAATTTTGTAAAATGTCAAACGGTATATTCACAGTTCCCAAAGCAATCAACGAACCTATTCGTCTTTATGCGCCTAATTCTAATGAACGAGCAAGTTTATTAGCAATGTACAAAACAATGTACAATCAAGATCCGATTGATGTACCCATGTATATTGGTAAAAATGAAGTGCGTACGGAAAATAAGAAACGTATTTCTCCGCCTCACGATCATCAAAAGACTTTGGGTCATTTTAGTTATGGTACGGCAAAAGACGTTGAAGCTGCTATCGATGCTGCATTAGAGGCAAGAACAGCTTGGGCTAATTTGCCTTGGGAAGACCGTGCAGCTATTTTTTTACGTGCTGCTGATTTATTGGCAGGTCCATTTAGAAATAAAATGAATGCCGCAACTATGTTGGGTCAATCTAAGAATGTAATGCAAACTGAAATTGATGCTGCTTGCGAATTGATAGATTTTTTAAGATACAATGTTCAGTACATGATGGAAGTTTACCGTACCCAGCCTGAATCAGGTCCTGGAATATGGAATCGTTTGCAATACCGACCGTTGGAAGGATTCGTATTTGCAGTAACTCCATTCAATTTTACGGCAATTGCGGCTAATTTATGTGCAGCTCCTGCAATGATGGGTAATGTTGTGGTTTGGAAACCTTCTGATACGCAATTGTATTCTGCGCAAGTTATTATGGAGTTGTTTCAAGCTGCTGGTTTGCCTAAAGGGGTAATTAACATGGTTATGGTTGACGGTCCGGTTGCTGGTGATGTAGTGTTTAAGCATAAAGCTTTTGCGGGATTACACTTTACAGGAAGTACAGGCGTGTTTAAAAGCCTTTGGAAAGAAATTGGAAACAACATTAATTTATACCGTACGTACCCAAGAATTGTTGGAGAAACAGGAGGGAAGGATTTCGTTATGGTACACGAAAGTGCTGATCCTTCAGTTGTTGCAACGGCAATTAGTCGTGGTGCTTTTGAATTTCAAGGTCAAAAATGTTCGGCAGCTTCAAGAGCATATGTGCCGAGCGCTATCTGGCCAGAAGTGAAACGTATCTTACTGGAACAAGTAGGTTCAATGAAAATGGGAACTACAGAAGATCCAAGCAATTTTGTAAATGCAGTGATTGATGAAAGATCTTTCGATAAAATTGCTGGTTACATAGATTACATCAAAACTCAAAACGACGCAACAATTATTGCCGGTGGAACTTATGATAAATCTGTAGGATATTTCATAGCTCCTACCGTTGTTGAAACTACAAATCCAAAGTTTAGAACGATGTCTGAAGAGATTTTTGGTCCAGTCATGACAATTTACGTGTACGATACAAAATTGTATGCCGAAACCTTGACTTTATTAGACGAAACATCAGATTATGCATTAACTGGATCGATTATTTCAAATGATCGCTATGCTACCGAACAAGCAATTAAAGCCTTAGAAAATTGCGCTGGGAATTTCTACATCAACGACAAGCCAACAGGTGCTGTGGTTGGACAACAGCCATTTGGAGGTGCTAGAGGTTCTGGTACGAATGATAAAGCCGGTGCAGCAATGAACTTGTTGAGATGGGTAAGTGCACGTACAATTAAAGAAACATTTGTGCCACCAACAGATTATAAATATCCGTTTTTAGGCTAATTATTAAGCTTATAACGTATTGAAGCCATCTGTTCTAAAATAGATGGCTTTTTTGTGCCACCAAAAATCGATTTATTCAATCGAGATAACTAATTTTACGAAACAATTCGTGAATCAAATATTTTTCTACTCTTAAAATATGCAAGCAAAAGCAAAACCAATAAAATTGGCAAATGGGTATTCAAAGATGAATGAACGAAATTATAAATAAGAAATGCTAAATTTTGTTGCTCTTCATACGATAAGTTTGCAACACTGAAAATTGCATAATATGGCCTCAAAAAGTACCTATGTCGACTTAAGTATGAATTGCCTTCATTGAGTTTAAAATTATGAGGAACGTATGTGACCCACCTAGTGTAATCTTCACCGTTATTTTGCACGTACAATTCATTATTTGGAATATCATAAATTGCGGCATTAATTGTGTTAGGTATTTGATCCGAGGGGACTGGAGTATAGAGACCAAAAACTGTTTCGTCATGCTCTAGACGACCTATATTTGCAGTTTGGTCGTTTAGGATTTTAATTTGGTTTTTAAAGTTATCAACATCAGATTGTTCGACATAAAGCCATTCATCCTCTGCTTTTTTCCATTCATCAAAAACTTTTGCAATATTTTCGCGGTGTACAGCTAATCTTTCATCTCTGGCGATTATTCTACTTTGCAAAATCTGCTCTTGTTCAAGTTTAATTTTACGTTCTAGTTCCTTTTTTTTCTCCGCTTCTTTTCGTCTTTCTTTATTATTTTTAATAGTACATGTTTCAATTTCAGATTGGAATGCCGTGAACTGACTAAACTCTAATAATCCTGCGGTAATCCCTACTAGTACTGAAAAAATACAATAAAATAAAAAATACCTAATTGCAGATTTTTTAAAGAATAATAATTTTTTTGTAGAAACTGAAAGTGGCGGTCTTTTTCTCAAAAACAGATTAATTTCAGAAACGTTACATGCATACTCCCATTTATCAATATTTTCATGCCACACGAGGTCATCATCGAAAACGACTAATTTACCGTCTTCTAAATCCTTTAATGTATAGAAACGATCACGGTTGTTATTGATGTAAAATAGAAACATATTATTATAATTTTACGCGAGTTTACTCGTTTTTTTAACTTTTAGAAACTGCTCATTTGTATTTTAATTCAATTTGCCACGAAACATTTACCAAGACGAAATTTCAACTTCAACAGAAGCGTACCAATTGATAGCATTTGTCCAGTTTTGTTCTATTGAAAGGTCGTATTGTGCTATTATATCAACACCTCTAAAAACTGAATAAACATATTTTGTTTGACTATCTGTAAAGCCATTATTCGCCGTTTTAGCTGCTGATAAGATTCCCATAAAGCCATTGTATTTGTCTTGTAAAAAATTTCTCCTCGAATTTAACAACCGCTGTTTTTGTGTTAGTACTCGTTCCAATAATTCATAATCTGGGTTGTAAAGAGGAACTTTATTATAATCATGTAAAATGCGCTGTTGAGCCTGAATGTTTGTATTGAACAAAGTGCTCAAAAGAACAACGATAAGAAACTTCATATGATAGATTTATAAATGAAAAATGCAAATATTCGCATTGATTAGTAATGATTAATGGCGCAAATTAACATCTTGTTTGTCACTTTCGCACTCACTTAAAGCATCGTCTAAGTCTATTCCCTCATTGACTATATATTCTGCAGATTCATTTACTGCGTTGCTAAATGAAATACACAAAAATAGGTTTACGGCTAGAAAATAAATGTTTTTTATTCTAAGTACTGATATTCGTTTAATATGCATGGGAGCTACAATAAGATGTGAAGTTACTGCCAGTACATTTCCGACATTTTTCTCCATTACTTTTTGTTGCAATGCACTCGGAATATTGACACTCATATGCCTTTGGAGTACTTTCATACAAAGGCTTGGGTGGATTATAGGTTGGTTGTTGATAAGTTGTTGATGGTTTATGGGAGCTACATTGCATATCGAATTGTTCGCTAACACAGTTTAAACATTGGTATCCGTTTGATTTGATTGTAGAACATTGAGCATATTTACAATCTTGACCGTAGGTGAAACTGGCGCTAAATAAAAGACCAATAAGTAAAATTAAAAATTTCATATTATTATAATTTATGTATCGCATACTCTTTTAAATTTGGTTTTCAGCTACCCCAATTATTAACTTTAATAAACTATTAAAGCGCAGTTTCTACTTACCCTACAATAGCCAGAACAATACCTACTAATATTGTTACTCCCATTTTATTAGCCATAATTCGTGTTTTTAGTTATTAGTTATTCAGTTCATTTTTTTATACTCAGCGCTTTTATGATAAAAATTAATCCGCAGACGATATCAATTGGAACCCAAATCGTTTTGTCATTAAAATAAATCGGAGAAATTGGATTAAACAGGAGAGCAGTAAACGAAATTAAAATTATCCAAATATCTATATTTTGAGTCGTTTGATATTCATCAATAATAAAAACAACAGAACCAATAGTTACAACTATTCTTAGAATTGTATAATATCCAATTGGTAAATCAAAAATACCAATAAAAAGAAAAGACGCACAAGCAAACAAGATAGCTTTCATAATATGTTTAGTAAAATTTAATTTTCGTTGGAACGATTTTTTTCTGTTTGGTTACAAATATTGATTTAAACTTTAGCTGCTGAATATTTCGAATTACAAATATAACAATATAACGATATATCGTTACACTTCTCTGTTAAAAATATGATCTTTTTGTTTCAGGATGGACAAAATAGAATTCAGTAGGTCATTTGGTGAGTATTTACGTGAGGTACGAATCGAGAAAGGATTATCGCAAATGGATATTGCTTGTTTAATCGGTATCAATGCCCAAAATATTTCAGCAATTGAACGTGGTGAGGTTGCTCCTACTTTGTTTTGGATAACAAAATTATGTGAGGGTATCAAAGCTGAGCCTGAAGTATTTTTGAAAGTATTTTTTGACAAACTCAATACAATTTAAGTAAGTGCCTCTAGTCTATTTAAAAAAAATATTTAGCAGATAACGAAAATTTTTAGAGTTGGGAC
>JAYSRU010000263.1:0-2627 GCA_043720875.1 Crocinitomicaceae bacterium | reverse complement strand
GCACCTGGGCTGCCAGATAACGCACCTGATATTGCTGCTGAACCCCAATTTTGAAAAAATGGTCTGTCTCTTGCCGTATTTATTATTCCATTTACACCAACACTAATTGCGGCTAATTTTACCATTCCCAAAACAACTGCGGTAGTTATAACCACCTGCCCATCAGGATCCACGCCCATATTTGGCATATTACCCATACCAGTATAGCCACTTGCAAATTGGTTCGCACCGTCCACTTGCAGCATACGCACCGTGTAGGGGTCGTAAGTACGAGTAACAAAATCGTAACCAAATACATCAAGATATTCCTTCCCTTGGAATAAATGTGTGAGAAGATTTTGCCCTGTATTTTCGGTAATAATATCGCCAGTTACGCCATAGTCTATGCGTTGGGCAATAAATAGTGAATCGTTTAACTTCTGAAAAACTACCCTTGTACTACCTTGATGGTCGTTGATGAAATTTCAAAGAACTTAATTTGCCTAAAAATATGGCTTTTATTTTAAAACTGTATTTGTACTGTCAGGTTTAGGAATAAATTTTACAAATTTATAAACACCATTCAAATCTTTTAATTTTTTTCCTTTAGTTGTCTCGTACCAATTGATAACAAAAGTGGTGTCATTAACAACTGAGCCTTTTTTAACAAAGACAGGAAGCGGGCCACCTGAAGATGGATACCAACTTGTTATTGATATTTGATTATTGTTTAATTGATATACCCCCCAATCTAAGTAAGATTTTTTTTGACTTTTATCTTTGTAATATTTCTCGTTAATTCGTTTTGTAAGAAATAGGGTATCTACTTTGTCAAATGAAAACATATCTAAAACTACCCCGTTCTCATATAAAAATATTATTTTTACTGCATCGGTTTTCGGATTAACTGATGTATAATAAAATCCATCTAATCTAAGTTGATTAGTCAAACCAACATTTTTTGGCATTAATATTTTTTGGGGAGAGCAGCTCCATGTCAAACAAACACTTAATAGAACTTTAATTAAATTTACCATAGTGAAAAAGGATTTTGTCTTCCGACGTTTGAATAAAAATTGATATTTCCGTTTAATCTTTGAAAATATGGAATGTTTTGAGGTCTATGTATTGCCCAGTTTTGAATACCATGACGCACCCATTCAGAGTTTACACCAGCTTTCATATTTTTATAACCTACAAAGGCCGCTCCTAATCTGTATTTGTCAGGCGAACTTCCATTTTTTGTGGTATAGGTTCTATTTCCATCAACAACATCAATTCCTTCTTGACGATATTCCGATTCCAATCCTGGGTCTCCAGTAAATAAATTAAATCCTACAGAAAAATCTTTATAAGATGCCATGAGAGCGGCAGTTCGAAAACGATCCCCACCATCAGAAACATGACCGTATTTTTTTAAGCCTGGATGCCAATCATTTTCATATTGTACACTCCAATCCTTTCCTCTAAATGCAATTAAACTGGTTCTCTGTGATGTTTCGCCACTATTATATTTGGTAGTATATATACCAGCCGAAAAATTTTCACCACCAAATGCAAAACCACCACCAATAGTTGAATTCCAACCAGTTCTACTTGTGATGTTACTACTTCCATATGATAAACCACCGCTTAATCCTATACTAAAACCATCGCCAGTATATCCCACACCCATATTTGCACCTAATGACCAGCCTTGCGTACCCATCATCAAAGCAGGGCTTATACTTGCAGAAAATCCATTTCCCAAATTGAAAGTAGGTCCTGGTATTTGACCTAATGCAGATTGTAAAGCTAACTGACCAGCAGTTAAACTTGCACCACCAGTTGCGGATGCTAATCCGCCAGCTATTACACCAATACCAAATGCAACTGCACCTTGTTTGAAGGTTTTTACATTCCCTTTTATTGCTTGACCAATTAAATTTATAGTGCCTCCAATAGCGGCACCAGCCGCAATATGAACAGCCTGACCATCAGGATCCACGCCCATGTTTGGCATATTACCCATGCCAGTATAACCGCTTGCAAATTGGTTTGCACCATCCACTTGCAACATACGCACCGTGTAAGGGTCATAGGTTCGGGTTACAAAATCAAAGCCGAAACCGTCTATAAACTCTTTGCCTTGAAAAAGATGGGTCATTAGATTTTGCCCTGTGGTTACTGAGCCTGTCGAAGTATCAGAAATAATGTCGCCAGTTACGCCATAATCTATGCGTTGGGCAATGTAGGTAGAATTATTGAGTGCTTGAAAAACTACCCTTGTGCTACCTTGGTGGTCGTTTATGAAATATTGATAGGCTGGCTTGGCAGAATTATCAAAAGTTATACGCCCTTCATCGTGCCAAATACTTCTGAGGGTGTCGTTGATATAAATAAGTTCGCCAACGAAATCTTTTGCTAGAATCTTACTGCCATTGATGAATTTGGTACTCAATTTCTGCCCATCAGAAGTGTAAATATTTTGAATTCGTTTGGTCGCCCCAAAGTGTACTTTATCTATTAAACCCAAATAATTATACTCAATATTGGTGATGCCTTTGTTCTTGTCGGTCTTTTGGTCGCCTATTGTATTGTAAGTAAATTCGTTTGTGCCAGCCACATTTTTAAAGCCTAAATTTGCATTTGCGATGTCGTCAATGGCA
>JAYSRU010000262.1:0-7435 GCA_043720875.1 Crocinitomicaceae bacterium | reverse complement strand
CTAATCGTATTCAGATTATAACAAGGTAAGCAATAGCTCGCCAACGTTATTTTTGTCTAGTTGAACGGTTTCCGAATTTGACCATTGATTAGTAGTTTGATAGCGTTTCAAATACCAACGCAGCATGTTAACGCCTTCGTTGTTGCTCAGTGCAAGTTCTTCTGGCTTAATACTATGGACTAAAGTGATGCTTTTTTTCGCTCGACTGAATAGCACATTTAGTCTTCTCGCTCCATTTTGTTTGTTGAGCAGTCCGAAATTTAACTTTAAGGAACCTTCTTCGTTGCGGCCGTATCCCAAACTTATGTACAAATGATCACATTCGTCACCTTGTATTTGTTCGATTGAGCGCGCAAAGTTTTGTGGATGATCTTCGTTGAAAAGTTCTTTAGATGTGCTAAGTTCCTCAAGTATTGTTGCGAGTTGAACCTCCGAAAAGGCAACCAATCCAATACTTTCGTTAGGATTTGCCCGGTGCAATAATTCGCTCATTTGAGTCGCCTCTAAAGCGTTGTGTCTATTTTCATAGATTGCTTCTGGGCAATAGATTAAACGGATTGGAGCGTTGGGGGATTTTGGTTTTTTGATAGGCACCAGTTCGTTTTTATAGAAAAAGTGATTAGAAAACTCCAGCAATGATGGGTGTTCAGATCGATAATGAAAGGTTAAATGACGTTTGTTAAAATAATGTATTGCTTGATGCAGTACATCAACTTCATCCACGGCTTTTTGAAAAAAGAAGGACGGCGTCATTTGTTGTGGGTCTCCAGCAATTATTAGTTTTTCGCACCGTTGTGCAAACGGTAAGGCATGCGACAATAACATTTGGCTTCCTTCATCAATAAATCCAGTGGATGCCCAGTTGCAGGTTAAAGGAATTTGTTGTGCGATATGGCTTGGATTTCCCATTAGAATTGGCTTAAGTAGCTTGATCCAAGGCAGAGCATCCGAAAGAAGTAATTCTTTTAATTGTGCATGACTTCTCTTTTTGGCAAATTCTTTAACCAATATAGATTTTCCTTTGCGCAATTGTTGTTTTAGTTCTTTTTGGTCGGCATTGAGTTGAGCCGCAGGAGTGGTGAGCAGGTTCTGATACGCATAAAAAGTTGCGCGTTGTTGTTGTAAAATTTGTTGCACAACCAATCCGTTGTCTTTCGCTTTTTCTTGTGCAATTTGTTTTAATTTGAGCTGTAAGCTTTCGGCATTCCAATGGGCTAAATGAGGATAAAGGCTTTCGAATTTAATTTTATTTGAATTCAGAACCAAGCTGTTTAATGCGTCAAGGCTTGCACTGATTTTTAGAAGTTTTAATGTTTCACCACTGATGCCGTTAATGTCAATTAAATGTAAGGCAATTGTTTCTAGTGTTGTTCTTGCTGATGCGATAACATTTTTGAAGGGCTCTTCTGGTTCGATTCGAATGAGTTGTTTTATTTCGTGGTAAATGGAGCCAAGTGGTTTTCCTTGTAAAGCGATTGCTTTCTTTTCATCAAAACTGAGTGCAAAAAAGGCTTCCTTGGTGGGGTCTGTTTCCAAGAGGTTAATAAAAAAATAAACACTTTCCATTGCCGTGTTGCTTTCTATTCCTAATTCAAGTAGTTTTTGATCCAAGTCTATATTTTGCTCCGTTAAAGAAAGAAAATCTTTCAGTTGCGCTATGAATAGTTGATTTTTTACAACCGAGCTTTCCGCTGATTTAGTTTTGCTAAAATTGAAAAATTCACTCAGAGCTTTCCGTTTTTTTGGTTCAAGCAATGAATTTAGTTCTGTCGCCAACGTAGTTGTTGGCCGCTGGTATAAAGGATCGGCAACATACGTTTCTAGAAGTTTTAGGGTGGCTAATTTTTTCTTACGGACGTTGAAAAAGCGTTTTTGTACCGTTGATTGGGGGTTAAACAACCCTTTGTCAATGCCTATTTCATGACTTATAAAATGAGTGCACAATACAGACAATCTCATCTTTTGGGTTAGTTCATTCAATGTTAATTCTTCGAAATTCTGGAACAATGAACTTTCTTTTTCCAAGCGAACTAAGCGTTGTATGATTTCTGGATAATGCTGCACTTGTTGTAAAATGGACGAACTCAGGTTGCCAATTTTATCGGCAATGTTGTGGGAATAGAGTTTTTGAGCAATTTGTTTTTGAACTGACCATTCTTTTAGGTCCGGTACAAATGGGCTTGACGTTTCATTTGTAGCACAGTTGCGCGTAAAGTTAAGGTAGTTTGCGTAATCTAGCCCCATCGCAAAAGTTGGGTGATCTAATTGATCAAGTGTTGCTTGTAATTGATTTTGTAAACGCTGCCCCTGGTTTAACAATACGATATGTTCGTGAGGCAATGCTTCAATAAGCTCCCATGAACTTTGTAAAGAATTTATGAAGTTTGTATTTGTTTTATGCGCTTGAAATACGTGACATAAAGCACCTAAACCAATATCTTCTAATCGTTTTTGTAGCACCAAAAGCGCCACTTGTTTTTCTGAAGTCACCAACGTGGTTTCTTTCCGTCGCACGACTTCTGCAATTCCATTTACTAGCACTTGAGATTTTCCTGTACCAGGAGGTCCGATCAATGTGGTGTTTGCAGTTAGTGCTTGTTGCAGTGCGGCTTCCTGTGATGGGTCGCAGGGTAAAACAAAACTTATATCGGTTTGTTTTTCTGATTGTTGTTGGTCTTTCAGTCCAAGCAATTCAAACAAAGAAGGGCTAAACTCTTCTGTTTTTTGCAAGGCGTTTAGTTCTCTTAATCTGTCAAAACGATCGGGGTGTGCATTTGCTAAACAAACGACCGAAGTGCGTTTCCACTCCAAGTTTAGCGAGAAAATATAGTTGTCTATAGCGCCACAAAACTGTTGTATTCCTTCTTTTGTCGGCTCAAATGCGGTTAGTGTTGCAGGAAGAATCTCCTGTGTAAGAAATGGATTAATAAATGTTTCGTCCCAAAGTGGTTCAAATCTGTGATATTCTGTGTTTTTGATTTGGGTTACTATAACTGGGATAAGGACTATTGGAGAGTGTATAATTTCATCTGATTGCTTCCATTCTAAGGTGTTGAAAATTATGCAAAGAGTATTAACTCCGTGCAATTTCAAGTTTTCTTTGCCTTCTGCAACTAGCTTTTTGCAAATAAGGTTGTCGAGTTGCAGGGTGTTTCGCTCTCCAAAAACAAATTCTTTTTGGTCTAAGTTTATGATTTTATCACCCGATGAATGAACCAATACGTCGTTTTTCGCGAAAACAAGTTGATTCGTGTATTTTTGATAGAGGATATTTTTGATGACATCATTCACTTAGCAAAGATAGGAATCTAAAAATAGTGAGCACGAAACGTTTTGTTTTCCGTCGAAACCTTTCATTTTTTCTTCGTGTTACTTACCTTTATTGCGGTTTTCGATAATTAGCGTGGCTTCAATAACGTGGGCATAGTAATTATGTTCAAGTGCACTTATTTTTCCGATTAAGGACTCTATGGTTTCTGAAGGAGAGAGGGACGTGTGAAATTGAGCGATGATTTGTCCTTCATCATAATTTTCATTAACGAAGTGAATGGTAATTCCAGACGTTTTTGCTTTTTGAACAAGTACCGCGTTGTGAACATGAACACCATACATCCCGGGTCCGCCAAAAGCTGGCAACAGGGATGGGTGAATGTTAAAAATTTTATTGGGAAAATGTTGGACTAATGCTGATGGTATTTTGCGCAGAAACCCAGCTAAAACAATACAGTCAATGCCTTGATTTGTACAAACATCAAGGAGAAAATCGTCCTGTGTTAGTTGTTCGTTTGAAAAATGAAGCGCTGGTATGTTACGTTTTCTAGCTTCTTCAAGCGCGCCAATTTTTTCTTTATTTCCCAATAAAAAAGCCACCTCAAACAAATCACTGTTGCTGAAATGATCCATTATCTTCGCGGCATTGGTACCACGGCCTGAAGCGAAAATCGCTATGCGTTGCTTATCCATGCTGCAAAATTACAAAGAACCAGTTGATTTTTAAGATACACGAACTTATTAACAGATAAAACATTTTAAGTGCCTGTAAATCAGGTAAATGTGTTTTAAGGCTGCGATTTAGTTACTTTTTTATTTTGCGAATTGAACTTTAAAGGTTTTCTTTGTGCCTTAATAATTTAAAAAAGAATAAAATGTCAGATATTAAATCAAAAGTTGTGTCTATCATCGTAGACAAATTGGGAGTTGAAGAAAGCGAAGTAACGAATGAAGCGTCTTTCACAAACGATTTAGGAGCGGATTCGTTGGATACAGTAGAGTTGATTATGGAATTTGAAAAAGAATTCAATATCGCTATTCCAGACGATCAAGCTGAACACATCCAAACTGTTGGACAAGCTGTAACATATATTACAGACAACTCAAAATAATTAGTCGAGTTGTGGGTAGAACGATTGAATTAAAACGCGTAGTTGTAACTGGTTTAGGGGCCTTAACTCCAATTGGTAATAATGTAACTGCGTATTGGGAGGCTTTGCTCGCTGGTAAAAGCGGCGCTGCTCCTATAAAGCAATACGATGCCTCACTGTTTAAGACACATTTTGCGTGTGAAATAAAAGATTTCAATGTGGAAGATTTTATGGATCGAAAAGAAGCACGCAAATTAGATCAATTTTCTCAATATGCCATAGTTTCAGCTGCTGAAGCTATGGCAGATTCGGGATTAATGGAGTCTAATCCGAATCAGGATAAAATTGGAGTAGTTTGGGGCTCAGGTATTGGGGGTTTAAAAACTTTTCAAGATGAAGCACAAAATTTCTTTTCTGGTGATGGAACACCGCGATTCAATCCATTCTTTATTCCAAAAATGATTTCGGATATTGCTGCTGGCCATATTTCTATTAAATATGGGTTACGCGGTCCGAATTATGTCACTGTTTCAGCTTGTGCTTCAGCAACTAACGCAATAATAGATGCTTTCAATCTTATTCGATTGGGAAAAGCTATTGCTATTGTTACGGGTGGTTCAGAGGCCGGAGTTAATGAAATGGGAATGGGTGGATTTAATGCTTTAAAGGCTTTGTCTACAAGAAACGATAGTCCAGAAACCGCTTCACGTCCATTCGATATAGATCGTGATGGTTTTGTTTTAGGTGAAGGTGCTGGGGCTTTAATTCTTGAAGAACTTGACCATGCTCTTGCACGCGGTGCAAAAATTTACTGTGAAGTAATGGGTGGTGGTATGAGTGGTGATGCATATCACATGACTGCCCCACATCCTGATGGAGTTGGTGCAACGAATGTAATTATTGCCGCGCTAGAAGATGCCGAAATGGATGCAACTGAAGTGGATTACGTAAATGTTCATGGAACTTCTACACCACTTGGAGATTTGGCAGAAATAAAGGCTATTCAAAATGTGTTTGGTGAACATGCTTATAAACTTAATATAAGTTCAACCAAATCAATGACGGGTCACTTATTGGGTGCGGCTGGAGCAATAGAAGCAATTGCTTGTGTGCTTGCGGTTAAAAACGATATGGTGCCACCAACAATTAATCACTTTACAATCGATCCTGCTTTGGATAGTAAGTTAAATTTCACATTTAACAAAGCGGAAAAACGAATTGTAAATGTTGCGCTTTCCAACACTTTTGGTTTTGGAGGTCACAATACATCAGTGATTGTAAAAAAGTACAAGTAAGCTTGTATCCTTTTGTTTAAGAACCTCTTTTCTTTTCATAAAAAATTATCCCCAGAGGATCAACTATTATTTGATTTTATTTACAAGCGTTTCAAGTATAAGGCTAAGAATATTGCCCTTTTTCGCACATCTGTTACCCATAAGTCATATGCTAATACGTTTAGGGATAAGGTGTCTAATGAACGTCTAGAATTTTTGGGAGACGCAATTTTAGATGCTGTTGTTGCTGAATTGTTATATGAACGCTTCCCTGAACATGCCGAGGGTGAGTTAACAAAGTTAAAATCAAAAGTGGTAAGTAGAAAAACGTTGGCTGATGTTGGCGCAGAATTGGAATTGAATAAAATTCTGCTATACCAGCGTGACCGCAGCATTAATTTGAATACATTAGAAGGGAATGCATTCGAAGCTTTAATGGGAGCCCTCTATTTAGATGGGGGATACGATGCCGTCAAGAATGTGGTTTTCTTTCATGTTTTGCCTAAATATATCGACCTTAATAAAATTCTAGAAGAGGAAATAGATTTTAAATCGCAATTGTACATATGGTCTCAGAAAAACCGAGTTAGTTTCGAATACAATTATTTATCGGAACTAATTATTGATAATGTATGGTGTTTCGAAGTACAAGTGAGCATTAGTGGAGTGAATTATGGTCGGGGAGTTGGTAGTTCGAAAAAACAAGCCGAACAAATGGCGAGCAAAGAAACCTTAACGCTTATCGGTGAAGTTTAATAAACTCATTTTTAATGAATTGATAAAATTGAAAACCATTTTATCCTACAAAAGGAATAATAAATAGGATGAAAATGGGCGTTGTTGTTTTTTAACACAATTTCACATTGCAGTTAAAATTGTGTAAAACAGCCCCCTTAGTTTTTATATCTGGCATTTCGTTGATTATTAGATAAGCACTTTTGATATATGTCAAATATGCCATTGCTATTGTCTTAAATCACAAAAAATGATAGTATAATAATGTAAATTTTATACTAATTTCGCAACGTTAATCCTAATCTTGTATAAAATGTATAATTTTTACTCAAAAGACCTATTAAAAATCTCTATTGTTTTTGTAGCCTTTTTTATTTCCAAAAATGCTGGCTTTGCGCAATGTGGAGTTGTAGCTCCGCCAGATGTAACCATTGCCTGTGGATCTTCAACAACATTAGCCGCAACAGTTAATCCAGTAACGTTTACGATGTCACTGACAGATTGCGCGCCAGTTGCAACAGGTGGAACCAATGCTTTTCCAGTTGCGTGCGACGATTGTGTAACAGGAGAGATACCAATTGGATTTCCTTTTACATTTTTTGGCACAACATACACAACTGCAGCAATTTCATCTAATGGAATCGTTGGTTTTGGAGGGTTAACATTTACAGGTTATTCGCCATTCGCCATTCCATCTGGCGGTGTGCCTAACAATTACATAGCTGGTATGTTTTGTGATATAGACATTAGATTTGGTGGTACAATCAATTACAATACAATTGGAGTTGCTCCAAACAGAAAATTTGTAATTAGTTATAATAACGTGGTTCCCTATAACATGGGTTCAGGAGCAGGTACTGGAACTGCGTCGTTTCAAATTGTAATCAATGAAAATGGTTCATTCCAAATAATTGTTTCACAACTTTCAGCCAACTGGAATGCTTCAAATACAACGGTATTTGCAACTTCTGGAACTGAAAACTCTAATGGAACCGCAGCTTTTCCTGTGCCTGGAAGAAATAATCAAGACTGGCCTGGTATTGTGCCGGCAGATCAGGACTGTAC
>JAYSRU010000261.1:0-22843 GCA_043720875.1 Crocinitomicaceae bacterium | reverse complement strand
TACCTTTGCAAAAAAATTCAATATGTTAGCAGTAAATAATCTTTCCCTTCAGTTCGGTAAACGTGTTTTGTTTGATGAGGTAAACCTTAAATTTATCCAGGGCAATTGCTACGGTGTAATTGGTGCAAATGGTGCAGGAAAATCAACTTTCTTGAAAATTATTACGGGCGACCAAGATCCAACAAAAGGTAGAATTGAGTTGGAGCCTGGAAAACGTATGGCAGTATTGAAACAAGATCACTTTGAATTTAACGAAATACAGGTCTTACAAACTGTGATTATGGGACATAAGCGTTTGTTCGAAATCATGATCGAAAAAGATGCTTTGTACGCAAAAGAAGATTTTTCTGACGCAGATGGTATGCGCGCTTCTGAATTGGAAGGCGAGTTTGCAGATTTGGAAGGATGGAATGCTGAAACGGATGCAGCAACGTTGCTAAGTAACTTAGGAATCACAGAAGATTTGCATTATACCAACATGGAAGACATTCCAAACGCGTTGAAAGTAAGAGTTTTATTGGCTCAAGCGCTTTTTGGAAATCCGGATGTGTTAATCTTAGATGAACCTACGAATGATTTAGATATTGAAACAATTTCTTGGTTAGAAGATTTTTTACTTGATTTTAGAAATACAGTAATCGTTGTATCACATGACCGTCACTTTTTGGACACGGTGTGTACACACGTGTGTGATATCGACTTTAGCAAGATTAATATTTTTACTGGAAATTACTCGTTCTGGTATCAATCTTCGCAATTAGCTTCACGTCAACGTGCAGATAAAAACAAGAAAGCAGAAGATAAGAAAAAAGAATTACAAGACTTTATTTCACGTTTCTCGGCAAATGCTTCGAAGTCGAAACAAGCAACGAGTAGACGTAAAATGATTGATAAATTGGACATTGAAGAAATTCAACCGTCAAGCCGTCGTTATCCTGGAATTACGTTTGCGCAAGACAGAGATGCTGGGAATCAAATTTTAACGGTTACGAATCTTTCGGCAAGCTCTGAAGGTACTAGCTTATTCAAAGATTTGAATTTCACCATGAATAAAGGCGATAAGATTGCAATCTTGTCTAAGAACACCTTGGCAATCAATACGTTTTTTGATATTTTAAATGGTATTAAAAAGCAAGATTCTGGTGAGTTTATTTACGGAACAACGATAACAACGGCATATTTACCCAACGAAAATCACGAATTTTTCAATGAAAATTTGAGCTTAATCGACTGGTTGCGTCAATTCGCCCACACCGATGAGGAACGCGAAGATGTATATTTACGTGGATTTTTAGGTAGAATGTTATTTTCAGGAGAAGAAGCATTGAAAAGTGCTAAAGTTCTTTCTGGAGGTGAAAAAGTGCGTTGTATGCTATCGCGTATGATGTTGGCAAAGGCTAATTTAGTAATGATGGATGAGCCAACAAATCACTTGGATCTAGAAGCAATTACAGCACTAAATAATGGAATGTCGTCGTTCGAAGGAAGTATGATCTTTGCGAGTCATGATCATGAACTTACCAACACGGTTGCCAATCGTATTATTGAACTTACACCAAACGGAATTATTGACAAAATGATGCCGTACGATGAGTACTTGAAGGATGAAAAAATTGGTGCCATGCAAGCTGAATTTTACGCTTAATAGGTTCAATTTTACGGTTTGTTTTAACACGTGTATTTGTCTCAACGATTAAGTACACGGTTTAGGGCTGTAGTATTTCTATTAATTATTCTGTATATTTGGAAGTAAGAGCAGCTTGGGTGAACCATTTTGCCTAAAATACCGATTGCTTTTGATCGCTATTTACACAAGTTGCCATGCGAAATCCTAGGAAGAAAAAAGAGTACAGTACCTTAATGATTGTGAGCAAAAACAATCCGAGCGTGAAGTCTTTTTCTGTAAGAACGAAGCACATCGAACGGATGAAATATTACATTATTTCACTCGGATTAATTCTTGTAAGTCTTGTGATTGCTATTATTGTACTTAATCATGAGTATCAAAAAAATGAAAGTGCTAAAAGAGATCTTGAGCGTTTTAAAAAGGAAATCGCAGGACCTTTAGCTACGGACACAAACATCGCTAGAATTTACATCAAAAAGATTGATTCGAAATTAATTCAAATCAAAGAGTACTTAAAAAAGCGCGGCGTAAAAGAACTATCATCTAATATTGGAGGTTATCAAAATGTAAAGATTAAGGCGATTGCTTCGTATAAATATTACAACATTTACCTCGCAAGTTTGTTAAAGGATATTAAATATTTACCCTTAGGTTATCCTCATGCCAACCACAGATGCACCAAGTATGGTTACCGCGCTAATCCATTTAGTGGGCGTGGCTCGGAGTTTCATTCTGGCGTTGATATTATTGGCGATACGGGCGATCCTGTAATGAGTACAGCCAACGGAACTGTTATCGTTTCTACTTGGCATTATGGATATGGTAAATGTGTGCGCATTCAACATAAACACGGCTACCAAACTTTATACGGACATTTGTCTAAAATTAACGTGAAGAACGGTCAAAAGATAAGTGCGAATCAAATTATTGGTGAATTAGGTTCAACAGGAAGATCAACAGGACCGCACCTGCATTACGAAGTCCGTTATTTGGATCGACCAATTGATCCATCTCGATTTTTAAGCTTATAATTATACATTCATATCAATAAAACACGAATTTCATGGCCATATTTGGAGCAAAGCAAAAAGATTTAATGTCAAGTAATATTTCTTCCATAATTAGCGAAGGATGTGTTGTTGACGGGGTAATTAGTACAAATTCTTCCTTACGTGTTGATGGAACCGTGAACGGCGATGTAAACGCACTAGAAGGAGTTATTATCGGCAACAAAGGAAAGGTGTTGGGTAATATTAAGGCAGCTGAAGCCATTGTGTTTGGAACATTGGAAGGAAATATGACTGTGCAAAAATTGGAAATTCAATCTACCGGTTTAATTACGGGAGACATTCAAACTGAATCTATGCTTGTTGAATTTGGTGCACACTATAACGGACGCGTAAAAATGACTGGCGCAACAGCACCGATAAAAGTTGAGTCTAATCATGGTGCTTTAAATAAATTAGAAGCGTAAGGTATTGATATTGCGCTTTTTTGAGATAACTATCTGCCAATTAAGTTGTAGTAGTAGGATATTTAAATTCAATAGGGCATAAGCTCATTTTGTTTTATTAATTTTACGTTTTAATAAAAACAAATACACCTTGAAAAGATTTTTCCGTAGTAAATGGTTCAAAATTCCATTCTATTTTTTCACTTTTGCTTTTGCACTTATTGGCGGTTTTCTTACCATTGCTTATTTAGCTATTCATTTCAAATGGACGAATGAATCTGGTGCTGTAGATAAGAATAGTCGCTACTTGCAAGCCACCTCCGAAAAGTTTGAGCGTCGTGCAATCAGTCAAGATAGTTTAGAAATTATCTCAGCGAAATATCATTTTATGAGTCGTTTGGGCGTATTACGAAAATTCTATCCGCGTAACGCACAAAATGTATTGGCTGCCTTTGAAATCAACCACGATTACAACGAAGCACTGCGTATGATTGACGTGGTTGACATGTTGGCGGATAAGGATTCGGAATATTTTGCGGCAGTTAAATTGTACCAGCAAAACCGTTACATCCCTGAAAAGACTAAAACGTCACTAAGTATGTACCATTGGATGAACACCATCGAATGGGCGGATTTCAAAATTGCGGTCGAAAAAGACCGAAAAGTAATCGACTCCGTAGCAAAAGTAACCGGAGTTGAATCGCGATTGATAGTATGTTGTTTGATTGGTGAGCAAATGCGTTTGTTTAATTCGGATCGTGAGGCATATAAACAGTGGATTGGTCCTTTGAAAATATTATCTGTCGAGTCGAAATTCTCGCTAGGTGTTACGGGAATCAAAGAATTTACGGCACAAAAAATAGAAGGCTATTTAAAGGATAGTACGAGTAGTTATTACCTCGGAAAACGATTTGATCATTTGTTGGATTTTAAAACGGAAGATCCGCAAACAGAACGTATAGATCGCTTAATTTCTTTTAGAAATCATTTTTACTCTTACATGTACGCAGCAGTATTCTTGAAACAAGTGAAGCATCAGTGGGAGAGAGCCGGGTTTCCGATCGAAAATCGTCCAGAAATATTATCTACCTTGTTTAATGTTGGATTTCCACAATCTGTCCCAAAAGATAATCCAAGGGTTGGGGGTTCTTCCATTATGTTGAAAGGAAAAAAGATTTCATTCGGTATGATGGGCTATCAGTTTTACTATTCTGGAGAATTGAACGATATGTTCCCAATTCACACGAAAAAATTTGATTGGAATGAAGAGTAAATTTCATTTATCAAGTTTATTGTTTTTATGTATTCCTCTTTCCGCATGTTCTCAAAAGGAAGATACGGTAAAGGTTGAAACCAATATCGAAGCCTACTTAAACAAATGGGAATCCATCGCTCCAGGTGCCGATTACATGGAAATGGATGCGCCAAAAAAATCGATTCTAAACGACTCAAGAATTAGTGTTCTAAAGATTGATCCCGCACAATTTGATTTGTTTATGCTTTCGGCAACAGCCGACAACGATACCGCTAAAACCGTAAAAGAATGGGCAGATAAATACGATTTAAACATTGTGGTGAATGCGGGAATGTACGATTTAGCGAAAAAATTAAGCAGTAAAGGTTATCTAAAATCGCAAGAACATTGCAACAATCCAAACCTCTATCCGAATTATAATGCAATGATTGCCTTCAATCCGATAGATACGATGAAATGGAAATTTACCGTAATGGATTTGAAGTGCGAAACGTGGGAAAAGGTAAAAGATGATTATACGTGTTACGCGCAAGGTTTACGCATGATTGATTGCAACCGTGAAGCCTTAGGTTGGAACAAAAAAACGCAATCGTGCAGCATGTTAGTAACTGCGGTGGATGCCTTGGGAAATATCTATTTTGTGTTTACCCGTTCGCCCTACACGCACAACGATATGATCACGTTTATGCTGAATTTCCCGTTCGAGTTGAACAGTGCAATTTACATGGAAGGCGGACCACAAACCAGTTTGTACATTCATTTTGGAGACCGCACCATTGAAAAAGTTGGGAGCTATGTTTCTAAAACATTTGCCAATGATTTAAACAATCAGTTTTGGCCACTGCCGAATGTGATTGGCTTGCGGGTGAAGCGATAAGAAATGATTATGGATTTGTTTTTTTGGTTATATTTGATGAAAACCTAAAGGATGAATAAGAACATAGCAAGATTAGCCCTTAATTGTGTTATTCTAATTTTTATTAATTCAAGCCTTTTTTCTCAAGATGAAACGAAAAATAGTTTTGGTGCCTTTATTGAAGTTGGCCCAAGCTGGATCCATGGCGAATGGGATACTCATCCAAAAAATCTCATACTTTCTTTACACGCTCAACCAACATCTGCTAGAGCCGGATTATTTTTTTCAAGACCAATCAACGAAAATTTCTGTTTTGGAACTAAAATCGTATTATCTACGGTTGCAGCGCGGTTAGACTTCATTCGGTCGGAATCGTATAATACATATACAGAACCAGGTTCACTGTTTTTTAGAGCTTATTCACTTGGTCTAAATCCTTATGGGAGTTACAAGTATAAAAAAATTACACTTCATGGTGGGTTTCAATTTCAATATTTCGCAGCTGCAAGCTACATATTTAAGGATACCGAAACCTATATAACTGGAAATGGAACTATAATTACTCAAAATTCTACAGTGGAAAAGGATGGGGGACTTCTATTGAATGCGTTTTCTTTCGATTTATCATCCACTTTTGGAATTGAATATAGTATTACAAACAGAATATCACTCGAAATTAATTATTGTCATGGCTACAATAATGTATTACGAGCCTTTGTTGAACAATCAAGTGAGATTGTTGTGAAAACTAGGCAGTTAACACTTGGAGTGAAGTTTTCAATTTTTTGAAACGCAATAAACTTAAGGGACAATGAATAAGTTAATAATTTGCATTTCTTTTATTTTTCTGTTATCGGCAAGTTGCAACACCCCAAAACCCAAACCAGCGACTCAAAAACCGACAACAGAGGTTAGAGCAGCGTTTAAAAAATATTACGATCAGTACAAAGTGACGGGTTCATTTGTCGTGTTTGATCCACAAGAAAATAAATACATTGTGTACAATAAAGCGCAATTGAGTGAGGCGTTTACTCCAGCTTCCACATTTAAAATTTGCAACTCACTTATTGGTTTAGAAACCGGTGTAATCAAAGATGAAAATTTTGTTATTCCTTGGGATAGCGTGCAACGTCAAAATCCAAAATGGAATAGCGATCATGATTTGAAAACCGCCTATAAAAATTCTACCGTTTGGTATTATCAAGAACTTGCACGTCGTGTGGGCAAAGAAAAGATGACGCACTGGCTCAATAAAGTGAATTTTGGAAACAAAGACACCACAGGAGGCATTGACATGTTTTGGTTGAATGGTGGCTTACGCATCACACCGTACCAACAAATAGATTTCTTGCAACAATTGCATGAGGAAAAACTACCATTCTCTAAGCGTTCTATGAAAATTACGAAGAAAATCATGATTGCTGAGGACAGTTTGGGTTGTGTTTTGCGTGCAAAAACAGGTTGGGGATTGGGTCAAAATGAAGATATTGGATGGTATGTTGGTTATGTTGAAACCAAAGGAAACGTGTATTACTTTGCAAATTGCATTCAATGCTCAGATTTCAATAATAATGATTTTGTACCTGCTCGCATTGAAACTACCCGCTCAATTTTGCAGGACTTGAACATCATGAAAAAATAACTTTATGAATTGGTTAACTGAAGTTTCAGAAGGTATTTTACAACACGTGGTGAGCTTCCTATTTAATCTATTTTTGTTTTGCTTAATTGGTTTTATTGCGAGCATCCTCTATTGTATTATTCTTTGGAGAAAGGGAATTTTGAAACGTCAAAATCGCGTGTATAACGGATGCGTAAAACTGTATATTCCCTTTTTGATCTGCGTGTTTGTTTATTTTTCTTTACAGTTCGCAGTGATCTATACCACCAATACTATTTTAAAAGAAGGGACTACCGCCGTAGTAACTGAGATTTATGATACAGCGGTCGGGGAAATATTTACGTCAGAACAGCAACGTAACGCATTCATCCGTACAATTCAAACCGAAAGTGTAAAACTTAACCGTAAAGAAATGAAGCTAGCAAAGCAAAGTCAAAACTATGTGGCGCAAAAAAACAGTGGCGTAAAGGTGATCGACGAAAGCAAGAACATGTTTACGCGTTACCTGATAAAAAATTACAAAGCCAAGCTCTATCGGTTGATCTTGAAAGGATTCATCACTGCAAGTGGGCGTTCGGAGAAAACTGAAAACATGACGTATGATGAAATGACCGTATTTCTTTCAGACTTACAAGCCATAAACCCGAAGGAGCTAGACAGAAATGTAAAAGCAGAATTATCGGGATTTGTAAACAAAAAAATTGCTACGCAAGTGGCGATAATAACTGGAACCACAAGTTTGTTCTTTTTACTTTTCATTTTTATCCCAATCATTGAATTCAAAATTTATTCACGCTGGCTAAAGAATAGTGTAAAGCGTTAAAGTAAGAGTAGAATTCGAACGTTATTAGCTTAATATTTATACGAACGCCTTCTCTAAATCGTTTCAAATCTCAGTAGGGAGTTCTGTTTTACCCATTATTTGAAACTTGTATAGTGGTAATAGAATTGACTTGTTAAGGATTGACTATTTAAAATTATCCGTTATTCTTTTTTTGTCTTCATTTTCCTTGTCGTTTTTATGATACAATTCAACGAAGGTAATTTTTTGTTCCTCAGGAAAGTAAGCATAAATCAATCTTAATCCTGAGTTTACTCCTTTTCCTTTCAACGCTTTACAAGCAATTTTTTTAACCTTGATGCTGCACGTTTCTATACCCAAATTATCAAAACGAAAACTAAAAGGTGGCCGTTCATTTGGCATCTTTGTTAAGATAGTTTGTACCACTGCTAAATCTTCATTGAGCGTTCTGTATTTTTTTAAAAGGTTCTTCAAATCCTTTTTAAATGCTATTAGTTCATCAAATGTCATTGCGCTTCTATCTCATCCCCATAATTTCTTACAGAATAAGGTTGCTCTCTATAAAAAGCCAGTTCATAGCTAATGTCTGAGCCCTCTTCTGTAACTTCCCAAGGTAAATCCTTATGAGAATAATTGCTAATTGCCGCAGCAGACCAATCACTCATTTGTTCAATAACTCTATCAATGATTTCTTTTTCACTTGCCCTCAATTCAGTTAAGTCAGCTTTCTCTAATGGCAAATAGCGCGTTTGAGGATAACCATGATATTCGGTTTTCACTCTTTGCAACTGACCTTTTTCAATCATTTGCCCAATGATTGTATCTAATTTTTGCGGAACTGGTCCAAATGGTAACTTCCGATAGTTAGCACCAGTTAAATGTTCCTCATACAATTCATAATAATTGAAGTCCGAAAAATAAAGCAACTTATAAAGAACGGTTTCACCCACATTAGGCTTACCTGCACAGCGTTCAAGGATATACAATAATACATTTTTGAACTTGCTGATTTGTAGTGTGGGCACAGAAATTCGTTCCCCCTCTTTCTTTGTCTTTTTTTCTTCTTTGCCTTCAATTTCTTGAGTTGCCGAGAAATCGACAGACATAAAATCATCCAACGAAAATTCTAAAATCAAAGACAGTTTTTGCAATTCAAGAATATCAACGCTTCTGTTTCCTAACTCAATTTGAGCCAAAGACGGTCGGGAAAGTTTGACACTTTTAGCCAAATCTTCCTGAGACAAGCCTTTCTTTTTTCGAAGTTCGGTTATACGCTGACCTATTTGCTTTTGTGTTAATTTTGTGTTCATTTCAATTGATGTTTCGCTGCTTAACTGCATAAAGTTAAAAATTGTTTCAATATAAAACAAATTTTTGTTTCAAATTAAAACATTTACTGCATTTGCCAAATGGAAAGTCAATGTATTTTTCATGCAGCTTTGTGGTTAAAGCGACATCTTCGCCAAGCATGGAACCGTTGCTGTCATACGAACAATAGAATTTGTTCACTAAAAAGCCTATTCGATAACTTAGATCTAGAATTATTAGTTACTTTCAACAAATAATTAAACGTGACACAATTTAGCAGCGCAACTAATTCCATGTATTAATACGTTAGACTTAATAGACAATGCAACCAGAAATACAAACGTTAGAAGACTCAATAAAAAAGGTTCACCGAGTAGCCTTTACGCCAAAGTTCAAGGATTCTTTTCAAACCAAACTTTCAAAATCCGCGTTCATTGCAATTGCCTTAAAAGCAATTGAAAAAATAGGCTGGGAAATCGTTTATTACGATGATACTAACATTGAAGCAAAAAGAAAAAACGATTGGGGTACGAGCACAGAAAGCATAGATATGCAGTACGATTTTGGTAAAGTAAATATTAAAAGTACCTCACTTGGAAATGAGATCTGGGATTTTGGTAGAAACTCCAAAAGAGTTAAACTATTTAAACTTGTTCTAGAAAATTTTGAAGTTGAATTAAATGAGGAAGAAATTAGAAATTTTGAATCTGAACAGAAAAAAGTTGATGAATGGGTCGATTATGTGATTCCAGAATCACTTCCTGCCCCATTACCTAAAATCAAACCTAACCTATTCATTCCATTAATTAGCGCGATGCTTGTTAATGTCTTTTTGGGATATGTTTTGGCATTGAGTATTTCAAATGGCTTCTATATTATTGGCTTATTTGATGTTGGAGTTGGATTTATTATTGGGTTCGTTTTATCTCAGACATTGAAATTGGGTAACTACACTGACTTTAGGAAGTTAAGACCAATTCTAATTGTATCTGTTCTTATCTCATTTATTTCTTGTCAGATTTTCATTTATCAGCTATATCTTGCTGAGAATTCATTTGTTGAAATTGATTTTATCACATTCATGAAACTTCGATTTGAGGCTGGTTTGACAATCAAAAACTTAAACACGGGTTGGATAGGTTTAGTAATTAGTTGGGGACTTCTCCTCTTTTTCGGTTATTACATAGGTATATTAATACTTGTTGGGGGAATTATTAAGCATCAAATCAGCAGAATACCTAAAGAAGTTCTCGACTTCGCAGTTTATTCCTTGGTCCAAAAAAAGAGTGAAAATCAAGTAAGAATGGAGTTGTCCAAATTCGGTTGGAAAGACGCGGAAGACCAGGACTACGTAATGGAAGCCATTGGAGCAATTGGTGATGCTCAGGAAATGGGGAGATCATAGATAAGCAATTATAAAACTTTAATTTAATGATAAAAAGAACGATTTCGAAAGAATTGATAGGTAAACAAAAAGTACTACTTAGAAAAATTGCTTTTACATGAAATTGGACATTGTGTGGATTTCATTTACGAACGGCATTGGAGTAAAGCTAATAATAAACAAGTTGAAGATTTTGCGGACAATTACGCTGTTATTTGGAGCAACAGCTTTAAGCAAACAGTTGAAGAAAACAATCAAGTCAACGACTAACAGCTGTCATGGCGCCAGTCCTCAAAACTTACTTCGAAAAACGATATGTTTGAAACAAAATAATCTTAACTTCGGTGCAAGGATTTATTTAAACAATTGGGGCGAGCGCAAAGTCCCAAAACGTTAACCTATAATGACAAAGACAATTATTACAATATTGACCATTATTATTTCGAATTGTTTCTTATCACAAGAAACTGATTCATTGGTTTTTTGTGATAACCCAACTGTTTGGGCAGAATTCCCAGAAAAAAATGGAAATATGTCTGTATGGTTTTGGAAAAACAGTCATGAGGTTCACAAGTCCGATTGTATTAATACAGATGCAAAATTTTATTTTAATGTAGTTGTTTTAGAAGACGGAACGGTAACTAAATTCAATTTGGAATGCGATGCCGGTCAACATTATGAATGTATTATTAGAGAAGTTGATCCTGTACGTGTTCCTAAATGGAAACCAGCCGAAAATAATGGTAAAAAATGCTCACAAACATTAAGGATAAAAACCAATATACATTTGGAATGAAAGATATAGATAGAAAAATACTTATGATCTAAACTAGATCCAGGTATCATCTACCCCAACGCTTCCTCTAAATCATCCCAAATATCGGCACTGTGTTCTAGTCCAAAAGATAAGCGAACCAATCCGTCAGAAATGCCTACGGCAGCGCGTTCTTCTGGTTTTAATTTAGAATGGGTGGTGGATGCGGGATGTGTTGCAATACTTTTTGCATCGCCAAGATTTGGAGTTAGCGAAAACATACGGAGCTTGTTTAAGAATTTCCGACCGGCATTCAATCCTCCTTTTATTTCAAACGAAACAATGGAACCGCCTGCAAACATTTGTTTTTTCGCAGTTTTATAATTCGGGTGACTCGGGAGGAATGGATATTTAACCCAGGCCACATTGGGATGTTTTTCTAGTTTCTTGGCTATTTTCAAGGCAGTTTCGGTCATGCGTTCTACCCGAATGTGCAAGGTTTCGATCGATTTAGAAATGATCCAAGCGTTAAACGGACTCAATGCAGGACCGGTGTGGCGCGCAAACGCTTCAATTTTAGTAATAATTTCATGACTTCCTAAAATCAAACCGCCCAAGGTTCTCCCTTGTCCATCCATAAATTTGGTGGTAGAGTGAATGGAAACATGGGCGCCAAGGTCTAACGGTCGTTGTAAAATTGGGGTAGCAAAACAATTGTCTACCACGAAGAGCAGTTTCACTTTTTTACAAATTTTCCCAACTTTTTCAATGTCAATAATTTCCAAGGCAGGATTGGAAGGCGATTCTAAATACAAAATTTTGGTATTCGCTTGAATGGCACTCGCATAACCTTCATAATCCAAGGCATCCACATACGTGGTTGTGATTCCCCATTTTGGAAAAATTTCAGTGAATAAACGGTGGGTTGAGCCAAATACCGAACGACTCGAAACAATATGATCGCCCGATTGCAATAAGGCGGCAAAGGTGGTAAAGATAGCGGCCATTCCAGATGCCGTTGCCCAGCCCGATTCTGCGTTTTCGAGTAAAGCAACTCTATCGATGAGCTCTTGCACGTTTGGATTCGAATAGCGGGAATAAATGTTTCCATCTTGTTCATCGGCAAACACAGCGGCCATTTCTTCGGCAGAATCAAATGTAAAACTACTCGTTAAAAATAAAGGTGTAGAATGTTCTTTTTGAGCAGTTTGCGCAATGCGTGTTCGAATCGCTAACGTTTCGTTTTGGTATTTTGTCTTTTTCATGCCAGTGGGGTAACGCTGTGGGTAATTTTAATTGTTGCGGAAAGTGAAGCCGAAACCGAACAGTATTTTTCAACGCTGAGGGCAACTGCTTTTTGTACTTGTTCTAGCGGATCGCTTTCCGCTATTTGAAACTGTAAGTGGATGGCTTCAAAAATCGCTGGAACGGCGTCAACACGCGTGGCTTGTATTTCGACACGGTAATGTGCTAAGGTAATTCGTTTTTTCTTCAAGATCAACAGCACGTCAATACTGGCGCAAGAAGCCATCGAGGCAGCCAACATTTCCATCGGGCGCAAGCCTAATCCTTCGCCACCAATGGCAGGATTTGCATCAAATGTTGCGGTAATTCCTTCTTCGTTTACCGCTTCAAAAGCGAGGGCAGTATTGAGCCTATTTAAAATTATTTTCATTGCATTTTTGCTTAATGTGGAAGTTTGTCTTTAACCAATGCATAGGTAAATGTGCCCAGCAATGCTCCAAGTAAAATTATGAGTCCCAGTTGCCAAGAAAGTCCAACCAAGATGTAGAGTGGGGCAGTACAAGCGCCTCCAAGTCCCCAACCTAAGCCAAAAATGATTCCTCCAAAAAGGTTAGCCTTCACCTTCACTTCTTTTTCTTTGATTACAATGAGGTTGTTGTGAATCGTTTTGACCTTAAATTTCTTGATTAAAAATAAACTCAATGCGCCCGTTGCAATGGCAGAACCTAAAAGCCCAAACATGTGAAACGATTGAAAATAAAACATTTCTTGAATGCGGTACCACGAAATTGCTTGCGATTCGATAAGAATTGCACCAAAGCAAACGCCTAAAAATACGGTAAGGATTGTGTTATAAATTGGTTTCATATTAGAAATTATACAAAATTGGATTAATAAAATGGGCAACGATTAATCCTCCAACGAAGAAGCCAACCGTTGCTAAAAGTGATGCAAGTGAAAATTGTGACATTCCCATGATACAGTGTCCTGCGGTACAACCATTTGCATAACGTGCACCGAATCCAACTAAAAATCCACCGACAAGAAAAATGAGCCAATTTTCTAAAGCGTAGAAATCTACAGGAAACTGCGCATGCAGATGCGTGTTGTAAAAGAAATCGCCATTACTCGTTGCGAAATAGTAAAACCCAACCAGCACCAGCCCAATTCCAAATTGAAACTGCCATTTGTCTCCCGAATTGTCGTAATTCAAATAGCTTGGTTTTTTACTAACCAAAGAACATAAATACCGGTACGACGAAGAGATTCCGAGTTGTTTTTCACGTAAAATTAAGAGTGCGGGCACCATTAAACCAATCAACGGACCAGCAATATACCAAGCAAGCGGAGTTGTATTCATAAATTATTATTTTGTAGAAACATGTAAAAATAGTTGTTCTTCTCCTTCTTTTGCAAATTCATCTTCAGATAAAAATGGTTCAGGTAACACGGCGAAAAATACATCTTTTAATTGATTAAAATTAAATTCTCTTAATTCGCTAAATTTCACCCAACCCGTTTGGTAATTGTAGGCGTTGCTTTGAAATACTTCGTCTACTTTGTAGAACGGAATTTCTTGTAAGGCTTCCATGAATTCTGATCCTAAATATATTTTTAAAAAAAAGTCTTCAGAAAATTTGATTCCGGTATTGGATTGTTCCTTTTTGTATTCGTACGCATAGTTGTATTGTAATGCCGAAATGTCAGATAATACTGCGGATGCGGTAGGGTAGGCGCCTGCACCTTTTCCTAGAAACAATTGTTTGTCGGAGAATAAAGCTTCAACCGTAACGGCATTAAATTCATTGTTTACATTGTAGGCAACATTGGTTTCGGAGATGAAATGCGGTGCAACGAATCCAACTAAATCGTTCCCAACTTTCTCAGCTCTAGAAAATAACTTGATACGGAAACCTTTTTCTGTGGCATAGCGCACATCTTGCTCTTTTATTTGACGGATACCGTAGTTGAATACATTTTGTGGTTGTAAGGTTAAACCAAATGCATGTTTGATTAACAAAACCAATTTGAATTTAGAATCAAAGCCATCCACGTCTAAGGTTGGATCAGATTCTGCAAAACCAAGCGCCGTTGCTTCGGCAAGTGCAGTATCGTAATCTTTTCCAAAATTGGTTTGGGTTAGGATGTAATTGGTTGTACCGTTTACAATTCCTTGAATACCCGACAATGAATCGTTGTTGTAATATTCTTCTAGGTTACGGATAATTGGAATACTTCCGCCGACCGATGCTTCATACAACAAGGAAACGTTATTTTCTTTGGCAAGTTGAAGTAGGGTTGCTAAGTTTTCGGCTAACATTTTCTTATTGGCCGTTACGACATGTTTACCACGTTTCAACGCTTCTGCTACGATTTCAAACGCCGCTGCAGAATCGTCAATTAATTCCACCACTAAATTGATCTCATCGTCTAATAAGATATCCGACTTGTCGTAAGAAAAGTGTTCACTTCCAATTTTACGCGCTTTGTTTGGGTTTTTAACCACAATACGTTTGATGGTGGCATCCAATAATTGGGATTGATTTAATACTTCGTATAAGCCGTTACCAACACAGCCAAAACCATATAATCCGATTGTTAATTTATTTCTCATTTTGTTATTTGTTTAAAAAGTTTGTAATTATTTGTTCTAATTCTTTGGTTTCTACTAAGAAACCGTCATGTCCGAAAACTGAATCCATCACCTCAAGTTGTGCGTTGGGAATGTGATCGGCCAAGTATTTTTGTTCTGAAATGGGGAAAAGTAAATCGCTTGTAATACCCACCACCAATGTTTTTGCCGTGAGCGTTGCCAAGGCTGCAGCGATCGATCCACGCATTCGCCCAATGTTATGGCTATCCATGGCTTTGCTTAAAAACCAATAGGAATAAGCATTGAAGCGGTTGACCAATTTTTGTCCTTGGTAATTTTGGTACGATGCTGCTCTGAAATTATCAGTAGTCTCGTTGCTCTCTTCTTGCTGCGTTGCGCCATATCCGCTATACGAACGGTAACTCAACATAGCAATACTGCGCGCTGCTTTCAATCCTTTTTGTCCGCCGTAACATTTGTTGGCTTCAAAACTTGGATCTGCTAAGAGTGCCAAGCGCTGTGCTTCGTTGAACGCAATTCCGAAAGGAGAATGCTGTGCATTGGTTGCGATGAGGATCAAGTTTTTTAATTGATCTTGCAAGATAAATGCAAACTCTTGTGCTTGTTGTCCGCCCAAAGAAGAACCAATTAAGACTTCGATTGCATCAATTTTCAAATGGTTTTTCAACAGCACGTGGGCATTGGCCATGTCTCTCGTGGTTAAGGTTGGAAAATTTAAAAACGATTCAGCGGCGATTTCCGTATTGGATAATGGACCAGTTGTGCCATAGCACGAGCCTAAAATATTGGCGCAAACCACAAAATATTCTGAGCTGCGGAACAAATCATTTTCACCGAAAAGACCTTTCCACCAGTCCGAAACATCGGAGTTTGCGGTAAGTGCGTGACATACCCAAACAACTTTTGACTCAGGTGAGAAAGTGCCAAAAGTGTGGTAAGCAATACGTACGTCATGAAGTGTTTCTCCCGATTCCAGGGCGAAAACACCTTTATTTTCAAAAGTGTGTGGGGCATTCATAAAAGGAAGGATTATTTTTGATGTGAAACGGATCTAGTGTAATTGGAAGACCGTTGGACTAAAAAATTAACAGCAACAACAGCAGCACATTGAATTGTGGCGTGTATTCTGTTTCCCTTTTGATTTGATGTTGAATGTCATTTTCATTTTGCTCAATTTATATTCTTCCTAAGAACTATTCTTAAGAATCTGGAATTGGCACCGGTTTTCCAATTCGCCTTGCGACGAAATTTAAGTTGGTTGCCAGAGGATCATAGAGCCAGTCTCTTACCTCTTCTGTATAAATCAATTTTCCCCTAGAAAGAGAAATTTTGACGCAGCAAAGCTAAAGTATTATTTTAAGTTACACAACAATTTTTTTTATTTTTTTATTTTCGAAGCTATGCGCTGCATAATTTGGGTGGTATTTTTTGGCAAACAAGTCAATACTAGTTCATCAAGTCCTAAATATTTGAATTACGTTACTTTTGGTAGAATTGTGAGGGTTAGTTTTTGGGCCAAAGTTTAATGTTCAGATACATTTAAATAGACAAGTACAACCCTTTAAAAGATCCACAATGATCAACTTGGTTAATTTTGTTTTCGTCATTACATTAGCGCGCTATAATTAGAAGTTGTCCAAGTGAAAAGAACGTTTAAGTATAAGCGGAAGGCGTTCAAAGTGCTAACAGGTCAACAAAATAACACCGGGCAAAAATGGAATTACTACCCATAGAGATTATTCAGGTTAATCAAAAAAAGATTGATGAGATTGATAATTTGATTAAGTCGATTTATAGACTAATTATTTACAGTCGTCATCACCTTGACGATGATCTTTTAGATATCTATTTAGAAGGAATGGATAATCTAAAAGAGCTGGTGAGTATTAAGAATGCTCAAATGGAGGCTCAAAACGAAGAGGAAGCTAAGGAGTATTTGCTTAACCTCAAAGTATCGCTCAACTATGTGATTGAAGAAATAATAGCAAACAATAATTTTGAAAAAGAAATACAATTGTTTCAACTCCTGCGTTTGGTTTCACCAGAAGCCCATTTGATGCATCCTAACCGCTATCGGCATAGCCTTGTTCAAATTGGGGCGCATATTTGTCCGGAGCCCTTTCAAGTTCCAAATTTGGTCTCGGAGCTATTTTATAGAATAGAGTGCATTTCGAACCCTATCATAAAAGCGATTTACTTTCATCATGAACTCATCAGAATACATCCCTTTGCGGATGGAAATGGAAGAGTAACGCGCATTGCAAAAAATTGGATGCTGATGTATGACATGTATCCTCCGATCTTTATAGACGATGCTCCTCAAAAAAAAGAATATATAACTACTTTAGCAAATAGTTTTAAAGAACTCATGAATCATCCACTTCAATGGAATAACCATACCGCTACTTTTTTTGATCAAGAGTTAGATCGCTTGTTAGTAAATGCTAAGTTACTTTACGAAAGCATAAATATCATTGGGTTAAACAGAGAAAACAAACTAAACATAAAAGAATGAAAGCATTAAACGTTCAAGTAATCGAAACCCTATTTGTGGTGGTAGGTTATTTTATTATTTATTTCATCGTCAAATCTGTCATTAACAATGCGCTAAAAAAAACGCGTTTTGAAAGAGGAAGGAGGAAAATGACAATTAGAGCGGTTCAATTGTTTACCACAATAACCGCGATTATTTTACTCACTGGAATTTGGGGATTTAAACAAAATCAAATTGCCTTGTTTGCCAGTTCAATTTTAACAGCCTTAGGGATAGCGTTTTTTGCACAATGGTCTTTATTGTCTAATATTACTTCAAGTATTTTGATATTCTTTAACCATCCCGTAAAAATGGGAGATCATATTAAAGTATTGCACAAAGACTATAACTATGAAGGTGAAGTGACTGAAATGAATTACTTTTTTGTGCACATTAAAACCATAGAAAATCAAATAATAACCATACCGAATTCTCATTTTTTTGAAAAATCTTATGCAGTTATGGACACTAAAGAGCTATCTAACGAAACTGCTAAATGAAACAGATCTGCTTAATAAATCTCGTATTATTTGTAACAGTTTCCTTTTCGGCTCAGGAAACTAATCTGGGTAGCTGGAATATCGTGAATGTGAAATACAAATACAATGACAAATGGAGTGTTTTTTGCGAAAGTCAGTTACGTTCATTAAAATTTTATGATAACTTTCACTATTACGAATACAAAGCTGCGGTTAGCTATAATGTGTACAAAAATGTGATTTTTACGTTAGGAGCAGGAAGTTATCAAACGTTTAAAGAAGGGGGTAATTTTGTTGTTCCAAAAAACAATAATGAATTTAGAGCATGGCCGCAGCTAGTTTTGAATCAATATGTAGGGAAGTTAAAGATTGAACAGCGGTACAGGGCAGAGTTGCGCTGGACAAGCAATGGTTATCGAAATCGCTTTCGCTACAGATTAGGGGCGTCTTATCCTTTTGGTAAGGAACGCAACAACTACAAGCCATTTCAAGTAAATGTGAGTAATGAGTTATTTTTCACGGATAATGAACCTTATTTTGAAAGAAACAGATTATTGTTTGCGTTGAACTTCAAGCCTTCAAAAGCGACTGCCTTGCAGCTTGGTTATTTACACCAATTCGATTATAAAATTAATGATGAAACTGGTCGCGATTTCCTGGTCTTAGGTTTTTACTATGAACTATACCGAAAAACTGCACCAACACCAGCCAAGTAATTAATTGCAGAAATTCTACTGAAATTAAGTTATAATACATTAATTTTTTTTATGACTTATATATTAAGTATAAATGAAAATAAATGAGTTAAAAACTTCACTTTTGCAGCGTTAAAAAAAAAGCAAAAATGAATTTAAATCTGCTCATCGAAAACCTAACCAATCCGGCATTACTATTCTTTGTATTAGGCGTTGTCGCCGTATATGTGAAAAGCGATTTAGAGATTCCACCTAACTCTTCTAAATTTATTTCGCTCTACTTATTATTCTCTATCGGATTTAAAGGCGGCCAAGAATTGTCGCATGAAACATTTACTACTGAAATCGGATTATCTATGTTTTTTGGGATATTCATTTCGGCAATCATACCGTTCTATACCTTTTTTATTCTTAAAAGAAAGCTAAATGTATTTGATGCAGGGGCAATTGCTGCAGCATATGGATCTGTAAGTGCGGTTACTTTCGTGACTGCGGTCTCCTTTCTGGAAAGTCAACAAATGAGTCTTCATGGTCACATGGTTGCAATAATGGCATTGATGGAATCTCCAGCAATAATAATTGGTTTAGTTTTAATCTCATTATTCAATAAGGAGGAAGCAACCACAAAAATTAAAATTCCACAGGTAATAAAGCATTCCTTAACCAATGGCAGTGTTTTGTTGATTCTTGGAAGTTTGGTAATAGGCTTTATGGCTAGCGATAAACAAGCCGAAGGCATTAAACCGTTTACCAACGATTTGTTTAAAGGTTTCCTTGCCATATTTCTCTTAGATATGGGTATCACAAGTGGGCGGAAGTTGAAATCATTCTTTTCCTATGGAATTTTTCCGATTGCCTTTGCCATCTTGATTCCGCTGGTGAATGGCTGTCTTTTTGCCGTGTTAAGTGGATTTGTAACGTCAGATATTACGAATAGATTTATGTTTGCTATTCTCGCCGCAAGTGCATCCTACATAGCGGTGCCTGCCGCGATGAAGATAACCGTACCGAAAGCAGATCCAGGATTGTATCTTCCGATGGCTCTAGCGGTAACTTTTCCTATAAATATCACCATTGGTATGCCTATTTATTTTCTCGTCGTGCAACATTTCTAAAAAAAGTAAAGGATGAATTGCTGAAGCTGGAAGTTGCTAATACTGTTCATACCAACTAAATTTGTTATCAATGATTTGGGATTTTTCCTTATTCAAATATGCTAAAAAAGAATTAGAAACTGGAGAATGTTTCTTTCCTTTCAACCAGATTAAACTCCAAGTTGTTTTAATAGGAAGACCTTTTACAGGGATTATACGTAATTCATTGGTGATTAACTCATTTTTAATACCAATTAGGGGCATAATAGAGTATCCTAAACCTGCTATTAATGCCTGTTTAACGGCTTCATTTGAAGTTAACTCCATCTTTTTTAAAACAGAAATATCATTGCGTTCAATAAAATTTTCCATGGTTTGTCTTGTACCAGAACCTTTTTCTCTAAAAATTAAGGGCAAGTCTTTAAATATTTCTTGTGCGTTAGTAGTGTTATTATTTATCAGTTCATTGCTTCCTACCAAAAACAACTTATTTTGAAGTAAATCGAGTTTTTCAATATTTAACCTACTGGGTAGAATTGAAACAAGTGCAAAATCAACTTCATTGTTTTCTAACGCATGTAGTACTTTATTTTTATTCGTAACATCCATTAATAATTCTACTCCTGAATGCTCATTCATAAAGTCACTCAAGAAAAAGGGAAGTACGTATTTCCCAGTCGAAACAACTGAAATTTTAAGCCTTCCTGTCAATTGTCCTTTAAAAGCTAAGGTTTTATAATTTATAGCGTAAACCTGATTAATAATACTTTCAGCAGCTTCGCCGATCTCTCTGCCGAAATCTGTAATATGTATTCTTCTTCCTACTATTTCAGTTAACGGAATCTCAAATTGTTCTTGGAAATTTTTAAGTTGGATGGAGACAGCCGGTTGAGTCAAGTGCAACTCTTCTGCTGCTTTTGTTACACTTTGTGTTTGCATCACTTTTAGAAATATCTGAAGCTGGTTCAATGTGTAATTCATAAGATGTTTTTATGGGTTCAATTACAAATATAAATAAAAATACATGAATTAATCTTGACATATTTGTAGGATAATTTAAACATTAATAAAATTAAATTTTTGATAGATTTATTTCTTACTTTCATAAAATATTTAGTGGTGTGGCGAGAAACAAACTGGAATAGCTAAATTGCTTGAGTAATGAATTGCGTAATCCTTTGTAGCAAAACTTATAACAACGGACCATGAAAAACACAGCCAAATTTTTGACATTCGTTATTGCGACTTTGACAAGTTCAACTGGTTTCGGACAGTCTTGTGGGGCAGTTCAAACTTTGATTTCTGCGCAAGAAAGTCAAATAAGTGTGTTTATGGTTCAACTCGACTCGGCCTTAGTGCAGGAGAATTTTACAGCAATAGATAGCTTAAATACGTTAATTAAGTCCACATTCAATACAGAAGGCGGGAAACCGGATGCAGTTGAAACCTATTACAATTTAGTAAGCACAACAAGTTGGCAAAATTTATCCAATTCAATTTTACTTTCAAGACAACTCGTTGCCGCAGACAGTTTAGTTTATGTCGACTTATGGAAAGTGGCGAAAGGCATGGCTCCAACATCCTATCTGCCTCATTCTATATTTTTAAGAGCCTCAGCCGAAGTTGCGGTTGGACTACTAAAGATTGCGGATAAAGAAACTGACCTGGCAAGAAAAACGTTGTACCAAACGTGGGCGAATCGAGCGTTAGACAGTTTAGCGACCATGCAATTGCCCAATGGTGCATTTCCATTTCCTGATCTTAGAACTTATGGAGATCCTGTGTTTTCTCCGATAATTCAAAACTATTTAAACGATTTGGGTGCAGATAGTTCATTGGTCTTGGTGAACGGTTGGATAATTGACGACAGAAATTCTGGAGAATTCAAATTTGACGCGGGTGTTATTGGCAATGCCTTTTACGAAGCTTTTATGTACACCGGAAATATTCAATACAAGAACATTGCATTAGCAGTAGCCAATTATATGATGCCGTTAAAAATGAATGTCAATTACAACTATAATACGTTTGTTTCTTTGGCATTGACAAGAGGGTATCAACTGAGTAATGATCTAAATTATCTCAACCGAGCTATAATAAACTTACGTTATGGTGTATCTCCAGGACAGATAGCTAATGGACGTTGGGCGGATGGACATAATGCAAATTCGCGTTATCACAATTTAATCCTGTACAACATTGTTCCAACAATTAATTTGATTCCGGCATCAAGTCCTTATAAGACGAACCTAGACACGCTGGCAGTTCGAGCGATTCGAAATTTAACAGATTATTCAAATACTTGTGGTTCAGCAACTGGTTTTCGTTGGTTGATTTCTGCTTACCTTCTCGACAGTACTTTATATGCAACGAGCACAAGGCTTCAAGTAAAAAACCTAATTGGCAGACACATCAATCAAGCAGCGCTTAATGGTAAATATTTAGATATTCAATCGATGGGTTTATACCTTGAACTACTTAATATATTAACATTGGGCAATGACTTGAACGCTCAAATCGATCTAAAAGTAAACTGTTCTCCTAATCCATTTAGCGACCAAATATATTTAGCTTTTGATCTCCCAGGTGCTCAATATATTCAAGTTTCACTGTACGACAATTTGGGTAAACTCATAAATAGTATTGACACCGGACATAAAATTAAAGGAACGTACTCCTATACCATAAGTGGTTCCAATTTGTCGAACGGAATATATTTTGTTGAATTACAAACACCAAATGGAAGGTTCAGGTCAAAAAACATTAAACAATAGCACTAAATTACTGAGGTATTTAATGTGCTGCCAGCAGGAAGAGGCATGAACAACTACCTGAAAAACTCAAGCCCGCGTAACTCGTTAAAGATTAGCTTAATACTTAAGTAATATGCTGCAAAGACAATAATAAATCTTAAGTTTGACACTTAACCTGATCAACTGACTAATCATATGTCAAAACTAACTACTGAAAAAGACGTACTTCCGGTACACTCACTTGATACTGCTTCAAAGCAAATAAACATTCTGCCCCTCGATCATACGAATCCTTACGATGTGAAACGAAAGCATCGTCATACCTATTTCGAAATCATGTTAATTGAGCAAGGGGGTTGCAATCAACTAG
>JAYSRU010000260.1:0-2660 GCA_043720875.1 Crocinitomicaceae bacterium | reverse complement strand
GGCTTCTAATTATAAATTGCGCACAAAATTAGTTTACATTTCGCAGCGTACCCCAAAATGGTATGGTAGTTTGAAGGACAATTTAAAATTCACTGCAGCACATCACGGACACAAGGGTGAGATGAATGAGTTGATTGTTGAAATGTATATTATACGTTTTGGACTTTGGGCTTTTAGAAATCATAAATGGAGTGAATTAAGCTCTGGGTACAAAATGCGCTTTGAGTTGGCAAGAACGTTTCTGCGATCACCAAAAATATTATTGCTCGATGAGCCCTTGGCAAACTTAGATGTCATGGCCCAACAAATGATCTTAGAAGACTTAAAGCATATTGCCCAGAGCATTGCAAACCCAATTGGTATCATACTCAGTTCACAACAATTATTTGAAGTAGAAAAGATTTCTAATAAAGTATTGTATTTGAAACATGGTAAGCCGACATTCTTACACGATATCGAAAACGAAAATAGCCAATGGCAAACAGTATTGGAAATTGATATGAAATCTGATCGAAAAACGATTGAACTTGCCCTAAGTTCTCTTGGGGAAATACAAATCCATTTTAACGGTGGCGTATACCATATTTACTCGAAACATGCCAAATATTTTCCTCAGATTGTTGGTCAACTTATGGCACATGGTATAGAAATCACGTATGTTCGTGATATTTCCGTTTCTACGCGCAGATTATTTCTTTAATTCTATCCTCATGAACTTATTAAAAAAATTCAATAAATACCTTCTCGAAAACTTACCATTAATTTGGCAAAGTAAAGTTTTGGTGTTACTCTTCTCTGCTTTACTCATGTTTTTGGCTGCAATAGTATCCGGTTATCTCTATACCGATTTGGAACAATTAGCGCAAAACCAAATTTTCTTCAACGTTGTGGAGAGCCATTATTTCTCGTTTCATGTAGTTGCTTGTTTATTGGTGATAACCATTTGGGGAATTGGTTTTTACAAAAACAACGCTTTAAAACACCTCTACCCGCTTACTCTATTTTATTTTCAACGCCTTTTTCTAGTTTTATTACTTGGCTTTAGTGCGTTAATCACTTCCTACAAAGGTTTTGATTTAGGTGCCAGTGTCAAAGCAAAAGAATACTATGCTAGCCATGACATTGAAAAAGAAATTGAAATATATAATAAAGCGTTTCCGTTTTTATGTTCAACGGATAAAGGAACTTATGATATCACCCAACGTGTATACCCCAATCCTTTCCCGCTGAAAACACACACGTATACAAAGTATAATTTATACGAAAATGATAAAGAGCTTAAGACAGGGGACGACTTTTCTGTATTAAAACTATTTTTGCCAAATGAAACGGATGTTTACACGTTTAGCGATGAAAACGAGTACAATTTATGCTTTTTCTATGATGCAAAATACTTAAGAAAAGCCTGTTCAACAGTGATGGTCGTAGATAAAGTGTATAATCTTTCTCACATGAAATTGAGCGCCAACGACCTTTATAATTTTAGTGTAATTGGATATAGCAAACCCAAATTTTCTAACTCAATCTTTAACTCGTACTACCGAAACTACGACAGATTTAAAGGCTCAAAGGTTTATAAGAAAAATTTGGCCGCTGATGTACATGCAATTATTGCAGCTAAGAATATCAACGAGATTACGCAAAGGGTCGAAGCGCTTAAAATCGTTTTTTCCAGTTATTCCTTAAAACATGACCTTGAAACCCCAGTGCTTACTCGTTATTTGTCTATCAAAAAATTTGCACATTTAGAGCAAATAACTGACGATTTTAGTACTTACTCTAGGTCTCGCTATTTAGGTAACGAAGACAAAACCATAACCCATAGTCTAGAGCGTAAAAAAATTGCAATGCTTGGAATTAATAGCGATGAACAATTTATTAGAATCATGGAGCTTCCACTTGCCGACAATAGCGATGTATCACTTTTGTTTCCGAGAGAAGATTTTGAAAACACAATAGACAACTATTATCGAATATCAAGTTATTCTTTTTTTAGCGGTCCATTAGATACATCCACCTATCCTGCGCTTATCTTTGCACTTATGCTGTGTATCACACTTTTATGGATGAGTATAACGAAAATGCTCTCATTCGTTTTATCGGTTGTTAGCACAGGTGTAATTTGCATTTTAACAGTAGTAATCTATTTACTGAGTCCATTGCGCAATTCAGAGACAGAACTTGTTTATGTATTTGTAGGACTTTGCATCTTCTTCATTGTGTTTTATTTACTTAGCTTATCAGTTTTGCGTATTCGCAAATTCATTTTAGACATTCTAGTAAATATAGCAGCATTTGCAACCGTTGCATTCTCGCCGATAATACTGGTGCAAATAATTGATGAAACAAAATTCTCCATTAATTATGCGTGTAACAATTATCATTACTACAAACCCTACGAATGGCTAGAAAATCCAATATACTTTTATATCGCACTCATAGTTAGTATTTTACTGTTTTTAGGAACGATCAAACGTTGGAGAGGAAAAGCTGAATAACAATAAGACCGTTTATCCAAATGTAAGACGTCCTTAACTATTAAGTCACAAAAAAAACTCGAAGCTTCACTTCGAGTTTTTTTTGTGCATAGCAATTATTTCACACGCAATGCGTGGGTATCTTACTATTAAGCTTGAGTTGTAGGCGTTCCAAAATTCATT
>JAYSRU010000259.1:0-23070 GCA_043720875.1 Crocinitomicaceae bacterium | reverse complement strand
ATTGATTCTATTTTCGTTTTCTTGACACTCCCTTTTCTACAAAAAAAAATGTTGTGACTAAAAATTTAGAAATAAAAGAAATATTAAAAAATAGAATTTTGATTTTGGACGGTGCCATGGGTACTATGATTCAACGTCATAAATTGGAAGAGGAAGATTTCCGTAAAGGTTGGTTTGAAAATCATGGTTCTCCATTAAAAGGGAATAACGACCTCCTTTCTTTGACGCGCCCAGAAATCATTAAGGACATACATCGTCAATATTTTGCAGCTGGGGCGGATATTGCTGAAACGAATACATTTTCAGGAACAACCATTGCTCAGGCAGATTATCATTTAGAAAATGCCGTATACGACATCAATTATCAAAGTGCAAAAATTGCCCGAGAAGTTGCTGATGAGTTTACGGAAAGAGAACCCGATAAGCCTCGTTTTGTTGCTGGTAGTATTGGTCCAACCAACAGAACTTGCTCTATCTCGCCAGATGTGAATGATCCAGGATACAGAGCCACAACGTTTGACGAATTAGTAACCGCTTATACCGAACAAGTGAACGCATTGCTTGACGGCGGAGTGGATATTCTTCTCGTAGAAACTGTATTTGACACTTTGAATGCTAAAGCCGCATTGTTTGCAATTGACGAAGTATTAACTACGCGAAATCTTGACACCCCTATCATGGTTTCAGGAACTATTACGGATCAAAGTGGTAGAACATTAACCGGACAAACTACCGATGCATTTTTAACTTCAATCGCGAACCATAATTTACTATCTGTTGGCTTGAATTGCGCTTTAGGTGCAAGCATGATGCGCCCTTACCTTCAAATACTAGACAAACAATGTCCTTTTGGTGTAAGCGCTCATCCCAACGCTGGATTGCCGAATGAATTTGGGAAATATGATGAAACACCTGCAATGATGGCCTCTCAAATAAAAGACTTTCTTGACGAAGGCTTAATAAATATAATTGGAGGTTGTTGCGGAACAACGCCAGATCACATTAAAGCAATTGCTGATTTGGCAAAAAAATATTCACCTCGAACTAAAACTGAAGCTTCTGATGTTCAACTTTGATACTAATTCTGAGTTCGTTCTAGAAAATGAATTTGTAAGCTTAAGACCATTAGTTCAATCTGATGCAGTTCACTTAGTGCCATTTGCATTAAATGAACCGGATACATGGAAATATTCGCTTAAGGCTCCAAAAGGTGAAAGTGGAATGATCGATTATATTACTTACACTATTCAACAAAGAGCTTTAGGGAAAGAATATGCCTTTATCATTTTTGATAAAGTAAAAAACAAATTTGCTGGTTCGACCAGATTCTATAACATCCAACCAGAACATAGTGCTTTAACCATTGGCTTTACTTGGATTGGCTCAGAATTTAGAGGAAGCCTTTTGAATAAAAACTGTAAATTCTTGCTACTGGATTTTGCTTTCGAAACATTGAAAAGTGAACGAGTTGAATTTAGAGCAGATGCGAATAACACACCAAGCCTGAATGCGATGAAAAGTATTGGCGCCACGCTTGAAGGAACGCTACGTAGTGATGTTGCAATCGGTGACGCAAGTGGAACCAGAAGAAACAGCGCTGTATTAAGCATTCTAAAAGACGAATGGACTACCCGAATAAAACATGATTTGCGCTCAAAATGTGAATCAAAAAACATTAAGAATTAATCAAAACAATGACACAACAACTTCCCCCATTAAAATTAAGCGGATTAGAAACGTTAACGATTTCTCCAGAAACTAACTTCATCAACGTTGGTGAGCGAACTAATGTAACTGGGTCACGTATGTTTTTACGTTTGATTAAAGATGATCTTTATGAAGATGCTTTAGCTGTAGCCCGCGAACAAGTTGAGGGTGGTGCCCAGATCATTGACATTAACATGGACGAAGGAATGATTGACGGCAAAGCTGCCATGGTTAAATTCCTGAACCTTATTGCATCGGAACCAGACATTGCTCGAGTACCCGTAATGATAGATAGTTCAAAGTGGGAAATCATTGAAGCAGGCCTAAAATGCGTGCAAGGAAAAGGAGTGGTGAATTCAATTTCACTCAAAGAAGGTGAAGAGAATTTTTTAAAGCAAGCGCGCTTAATCAAACGCTATGGGGCAGCTGTGGTGGTAATGGCTTTTGACGAAAATGGACAAGCGGATAGCTATGAACGTCGCATTCAAATCTGTAAACGATCTTATGACTTGTTAGTTAACAAAATACAATTTGCGCCACAAGATATTATTTTCGATCCTAATATTTTCCCTGTTGCGACTGGGATGACAGAGCATAATAATAACGCAGTCGACTTTTTTAACGCAACCAAATGGATCAAGGAAAATCTTCCTGGCGCCGGTGTAAGCGGAGGAGTTTCAAACGTTTCCTTTTCTTTTAGAGGAAATGACAAAGTTAGAGAAGCGATGCATTCTGCATTTCTTTACCACGGAATTAAACATGGCATGACAATGGGAATTGTAAATCCGAGCATGCTTGAAGTGTATGATCAAATTGATAAAACGTTGTTAGAATATGTGGAGGACGTATTATTGAACCGACGAGAAGATGCTACTGAACGCTTGCTTGAACTTGCTGAAAATGTGCGAGGAGATGGGAAAAAGCGGGAAGTTGATTTGAGCTGGAGGGAACAAGATGTAAACGCAAGGTTAAGCTATGCTTTGGTGAAAGGTATTGTTGAATTTATAGACGAAGATGTTGAATTGTGTCGTCAACAATTTAGTAGACCGATTGAAGTAATTGAAGGCCCATTAATGGATGGAATGAACACCGTGGGTGATTTATTTGGATCCGGAAAAATGTTTTTACCGCAAGTGGTTAAATCTGCTCGGGTAATGAAAAAAGCCGTTGCCTATTTATTACCCTTTATTGAAGAAGAAAAAGGAGGGAAAATCGAAGCCGCTGGAAAAATATTAATGGCCACCGTGAGAGGTGACGTTCACGACATCGGTAAAAACATTGTTGGTGTTGTACTCGGCTGTAATAACTATGAAATCATTGACTTAGGTGTAATGGTTGCTACTGAAAAGATTATTGCGGCAGCAATAGAACATAATGTGGATGCAATCGGCTTAAGTGGACTCATTACACCCTCGTTGGACGAAATGGTTACCGTTGCTAAAGAATTACAAAAGGCAAACTTGTCCATACCACTGTTGATTGGCGGAGCAACAACGTCTCGCGTTCATACAGCAGTAAAAATAGAACAACATTATACGAATGCTCAAACTATTCATGTTTTAGACGCCTCTCGATCTGTTACCGTAGTTGAGTCATTATTAGGTCGCAAAAAAGAAAATTTTGTTTCTGAACTTAAAGCTGAATATACACGAATTCGCGAACATCATGAAAAAAGCAGAGCTGCAAAACGTTTGGTTTCACTCGCAGATGCCAGAGCAAACAAATTTAACATCGACTGGGAAACCAGTAATATTTGTACACCAAAGAAACTGGGTATTACAAAATTTGAAGACTTTGATTTAGCGTTACTTATTCCTTACATTGATTGGACTCCATTTTTCCAAACTTGGGAGTTACACGGCAGGTATCCAAATATTTTAACCGATGAAGTTGTAGGCGCTGAAGCCACCAACTTATTTGCCGACGCAACAAAAATGTTAAAGCAGATAGTTAGTGAAAAATGGTTGCAAGCAAAAGCTGTTGTAGGAATTTTTAAAGCAAATACAATTAACGAGGACGATATCGAAATTTATGAAAATGGAAAAACAATTGCCATTAGTAGAAGTTTACGTCAACAAACAGATAAAGTAAAAGGACAAGCTAATATTGCCTTAAGCGACTTTATCGCTCCAAAAGAATCTGGACGCGAAGATTATATCGGTGGATTTGTGGTAACAACAGGACATGGAATTGATATTAAAATCGCAGAATTTGAAGCAGATCACGACGAATACAACTCGATACTCATTAAAGCCTTAGCGGATAGATTAGCCGAAGCATTAGCGGAGTATATGCACGAACATGTGCGTAAAGAGCTTTGGGGATATGCTGCGAATGAAAGTTTAGCAAATGAAAATTTAATCAAGGAAGAATACCGTGGAATTCGTCCTGCACCAGGATATCCTGCCTGTCCAGATCATACCGAAAAAGAAACCTTGTTTAAAATATTAAACGCAACTGAAATAACGGGTGTAAGTTTGACCGAAAGTTTAGCAATGTTGCCAACAGCAGCAGTAAGCGGCTGGTATTTTGCAAACGAAGATGCCAAGTATTTCGGCTTAGGGAAAATAACCATGGAACAGGTAACAGATATTGCCAAAAGAAAAGGAATTGATACGAGCATCATGGAAAGATGGTTGGGAAGTGTTACAAATTAAATTTAATTTGTAACCAAAATTCACTACCTTTGCATCCGCATGAAAAAAATAGGAGATTACAGAAGAACAATGGGCGTTACTAAAAGTGCTCAATTAAGTGATTTAAAAACCATTTACCGTGGTTTTATGAAAGAATATCACCCTGATAAATTTGCAAATGATGAAGCCGCTAAGTTAGAAGCTGAATTAAAGAGTCAAGAAATTATTGAAGCATATGCTTTTTTAGTTAGTATTGATCCTGAAACTCAAGAGCAATTCAAAGAAGTTTACATTCAAACTACTACGACTGCTGTTATGCAAGATTTCGATTACCAAAATTCTGTTTTAAAAGTTTCTTTCACAGACCGTAGTGTTTATGAATATTACGACGTTCCAAAAAACACTTATGTAAAAATGGTTAACGCCACTTCACCTGGTCGTTTTGCAAGACGTAGTATTTTCAATAGTTTCCCTTACCGCAACGTACAAAAAGCGAGCGAAGGGTAAAAAACCATTCAGAGCTACTTTTCGATTGATTTAGTGTCTTTTACCGCAACTTAAACATCGCATACCGTGAATGAAATTCTGCCGTATCTTTACATTTCCGCCAAATCTATTGCTGTTTATCTATTCATTATTTTAGCTATTCGCATTTTTGGTAAAAAGGAGTTGGCTCAATTGTCTGTAATTGATGTTGTTTTCATCTTACTCATTAGTAACAGTGTTCAAAATGCTATGGTTGGAAGTAACTCTACCCTAGCGGGAGGTTTATCCGCAGCATTTAGTTTATTTTTAGCCAATTTCATATTCAAACTATTACTGAGGAAATACTCTGGGTTTAGTAAATTTATACAAGGAGAAAAAATTATATTAATTCATGACGGTGTTGTTCTTTCTGAAGGCATGAAACAGGCTATGATGACAAAATCTGAATTAGACCAAATGTTAAGAGAGCATGAGATTACTTCTATTGAGAACGTTAGTTTAGCGGTACTTGAAGTGGACGGGAACATTAGCGTTCTGACCGAAAATTACAGCAAAAAATCGGATAAAAAACGCTTGAAGACGTTCAGGTTGTAGTTACTTGGTTTGCATTCAGAATTTAGTTGAAATTCAAGTATACATTTGCATCATGAGAACATACCTTTTATTTATTCTTTTTTATTTTTGCTATTGCGTCTCCTCCATATGCGCGCAAGAAGAACGAAGTCTTTCAAAAAAAGAAGTGCCGAGTAATATTCAACAATTTATTCTATCTAATTACCCAAATTCACGCCATTTACACTACTACAAAATACAGAACTTAGCAGATTTCACAATTGAAGCGGAATTTAAAAACGATAAAATAGTATACGCCCTAACATTTTCAAAAGAAGGGGTTTTACAAGAATTAGAACAAAGTATCTCATTCATTTCAATTGAAAATTCGATTCGACTTACGATACAACGCAACCTTGAGTCTCACTCCAGTGAATATAAAATAATTAATTGCGAGATGTTAACACTTAGCTCGTCGGAAACTTATTACGAAATAACTTACAAGGGTACAGTTAACAAACATAAAAACGTATATGAAGCGTCATTTGACAAAGCTGGTAATTTAATTAAAATCGAATTACAAGCGTGTATGCCTATTCCAATAACGAACTAGTCATGAAAAAAATAACGTTTCTGATTTTCATAGCAACTCACTTTATATCATCTGCCCAAAACTTAACTTTTTATGGTTTTTTACCCGCACTGAATCAAACAGGTAGGATCTGTAATAAAATTAATTATAATTTTTTTGCTTCTACTACCATTGATGCATTTAAACAGACTACGCAAGGAATTAATTATCCCTCAACTGATTTTCAGCTCTATATTCAACCAAGCATTATATATGTGCCTAATAATAATTGGAATTTTTCAGGCAGCTATACCTACCAACGAAATAATCCTTTTAGTCCAAACGCAACGAACGAACACCGTATTTGGGAACAATGCGTTTTTGGACATCGGATCAACAAAGGACGAATGACACATCGGATTCGCTTTGAGGAGCGGTTTATTGAGAACCTTGTACTTAAGAATTATCCCTTTTCTACACGCTTACGTTACCAAATTGGATACAATATTCCACTCAAAGGAAAAACATTAGACGCAAAGGAATTCTATATGAATATGTCTAATGAATTCTACTTTAGTTTAACTGGAAATAAAAATGCCACGTATAGTGAAAATTGGAGTTATTTAGGAATTGGGTACTTAACACCAAAACTTGGGCGGATTGAAATCGGGTTTTTACATCAAGAATTTGTAAGAAATCTGCAACACAATGTTCGTTACTTAAATTTACTCCAAGTTCAATGGATTACAAATTTTAATCTAAACAGAAAAAAGGATTAATGAAATACATTAATCCTTTTTTCTTGTACATCGTTTTTTACAATAAAAACTTACATCTTCTTCAAAAATTTACCTTGTGCATCAAAGATTAAGTCTTTTTTACTCACTTCTGCCTCATACGTTACTACACCATTTGCATCCGTAATTTTGCCAGCTTCCGTAATTTTTTTCTTAGGATAATTCTTGCCGACGTACTCGACAACGCCTGCTGGATAATCGGAAATCTCAATTTCTTGCTCTGTTTCAAAAACTACTCCTTCTGTGGTATACAAAACCGAATAATCAACCTCATTCAACTCAAAATGAACTTCATACATCCCATCTTCTTTTTCCCAACTTGTTTCCGTTGCGGTAGCATATTTCGTGTGAAATGCGTTCTTTACTGCGACAGGCACAGCCGTTTCTTTTACTTTTTGTCCGAACAATACGTTAGCACTCATAACGAGTGCAACAGTTAACATTTTCTTTTTCATAGTTCTTAATTTTAAATTTCTATTACAAATGTCATTCACAATCCTGAATAAATTTTGAATTTAAAAATCTATTTTAAAAATGTGAAGATTCTCTTTAAAATCATATGTTACTTCCCATTCTGAAAGCGATACAACACGATACACAATTGAAAGCCCCAACCCACTTCCGTTGTCATTTGAAGAAATTTTAGAGAAGCGTTGAAACAGCTTTTCATCTGGCAAACGCACAAACTGACCAGAATTAGCGAATGTTATTGCTTTCGCGTTAATATCAATTTGAACTCTCCCTTTTTGCACATTATGTTTAATGGCATTGGAAAACAAATTACTAATCATTACATCCAGCAAGATAGGATTAGTAAAAACTACGCATGTTTCATTTCTACGAATATCTATTTCTATTCCCTTCGATTCGCCTTGTTCCTTAAAAAAATCTAATTGCAATTGAATCAATTCGTTCAAATTAATGAATTCAAGATCCTTTTGTTTTTCTGTTCCAATTTTAGACAGTAACAACAAATTTTTATTAAGTCGTTTCAATCTATTTACAGAATTAGATAACGATTCAACAACTATAAATTGCTCAGTTGTTAATTCTTTGAACTGCATTAAAGTATTCAATTTTGCTTGAAAAATTGCTAATGGCGTTTGCAATTCATGTGCTGCATTTTCGATAAACTCTCGTTGGTTATTAAAAATTAGGGTGTTTTTCTTTTCAAGATTCAGCAATGCCTTATTTAATCGTTCAAACTCTTCAATTTTCACATCCTCAAAGTTAAATATCCTATTTTGGTCAATTTCGTATGCTTCGATCTGGTTCAATGTTGCATAAAAGGGTTTCCATAATGTTCTTGAAAGTCGACGAGTGATTAAATAAGATCCAACTAAAAATAATACTAAAATACATATAAACATTAACCCTGTGGATTCGATTAAATCTTCTGTTTCAAGTAGATTTATTTCTGAACAATAAAGAAATTTTTTACCTTCTATATCAATTGAATGTTCAATAATTTTATATTCAACATACTCATTATTCCACTTGCTAAATTTAGTACGGATTGCAAAGGAGTTAAGAATTATTTCCTCTCCACTTTTAGAGATTTTAGATGTTGCATTGTATTTATTCCAAGTAGCTATTTCTTTTAATTTAAGCTCTGGCAAGATATTTTTAATAAATTCGTCTTTTCTGTTCAACAAAACTTCCATGGCATCTTTCTGATACATTTTCTTTGAAACGAAATAAAATACAGGCGCTGCAATAAACAATGTTATTAACGAAAATATCCAATATTGACGCAGGCTTGTCTGAAGTAATTTTTTTTTCATCACTTTGAATTAATCGTTTTGCCATTTGTAACCTACTCCATACATTGTTTTTATGTAATCAGGAGCGGAACCATCTTTAAGTTTTTTCTTCAAATTCTTAATATGTGCATAAATAAAATCATGATTATCTAGCATATCGGCCATATCACCCGAAAGGTGTTCTGCTATTTCAGACTTGGATAATACTTTGTTTTTATTCCCAATCAAGAACAATAACAAATCAATTTCTTTGCGGGTAACATCCAGTTTCACCCCGTTCAATACTACCGTTTTGGTTTGAAGATCTATTGACAGTGCATCAAATTCAACACTATTTTTTCCTGAAAAATTTTTACGGCGAATTAGGGCTTGAATACGTACTAATAACTCCGACAAATGAAATGGTTTTACTAAATAATCATCTGCCCCGAGTTGCATTCCTTCAATTTTAGCCTCCAAATTCTCTTTTGCTGATGTAATAATAACTGCTTCTCCTTTGTTGGCTTTTTTCAGTTGTTTTAAGACTTCAAATCCATCATCTGTACCGAGCATTAAATCTAATAGAATACAATCGTATGAATAGGTATCAATCTTAGACAAGGCGCTTTGAACTCCAACTGCAAATTCACAAGTAAATTCGTTTGTTGTTAGATATTCTGAAATACTTGTTGCCAATTGAATTTCATCCTCTATAATCAAGATCTTCATATTACAAGATACAGAAACAATTCTGAAGAAATTTTGAATTTTTACCCAATGCGCTATTATTTAACATTGTTCAACATCCATTCAACATCTTCTGTTAATTGTTGCTGAAAGCTAATATTTCTTTTCGAAGCTTTGAGCATAACCTCTTTTTTCCATACAGCGTTTGTAATAATCCCATTCGTGATTTCAACTTTTCGCATTTCACGTTTAAACCAAATCAATCGGCTGTCGGTTGGATAATAAGTCTCAAACACTTTTTCAACAAAACCCCAACCAAATTTATCCAATTGACCTTCGGATGCCATAATCGCAATCACATCTTTTTTGGCGATTTCAACTAACACATTGTAGTTTGCAGGATCCATGTTTAATTTTTTCTGTTCACTACAATAATTCTGTTTGTTGTAATACCAAAACTCGTGTTCTTTAAAAATCACATTTGGCAAATACGTGAAATAAATCCCCATCCAGTAACTATCAGAAACTATCAAAAATCTTGGCTTAACTCGATGTAAAGAATCCACGCTAACTCTTTTAGGATAGCTCATTTTAATAAATTTGGGAGCAAATAACAAATTCAGTGCATTAGCCATATCACCGTCTGGTTCACGCAAGGTATCAGCATGTTCGCTAGAAGCGTAATCTATAGTAGGAATTAACTTGCCTGTTTTCTTCTCAATATACCTACAAATTGAATCCAAGCCAACGTGCATTCCATAACTACTCCAGTGCGTTCCTGTATTTGGGTACAAGGGATATTTTGAGTTTCGTTTAAGCCGCAAAAATAATTCGTTCAGGTTTAAAGCATTCAATCCTAGTTTTTTTGAAAGGGTAATTTGCTGTTTGTAATTTGTATTTTGTGTAGACTTTACCGGTTGTATTAAAAATTCTGGATAAATCGAAACTTTACTTGGTGCGTGAATAATAAAGAACAATTTTCCTTGTTTTGCCAAGGTATCCTGAATTAACTTTAGCATTTCCATTCGATTCTTCAACAAATTCATTCCGATGAAATCTTCACCATTAGCTGCTGTGAAGTATCGTTTTTCATAGAGGTAATTCTTTTTTCCGATCAATACTGTTTTTGCATTTGCGGTATGAAACACGCTATACATTAGCTGATTATTCCCTTTAATAAGGAAATTTCTGAATGCAAAATTCTCTGTTAAATATTTTTCCTTTTTCACTTGATAGGTCCCGTCCAACCAACCGCGTACTGAAATTGTAGTGTCTCCAGCTTCAACAAACGAACCTCCAAGCTTATTGTTGTCCCGAAAACTAGTAAGTTTTAGGGCTGCTGGAATCAACCACAATAAGATGATACATCCGAAAACTAATTTCAATATTGGCGCTCTATTTTTCAAAATCTAAAATAGATAAAAGGATTAAATTGACTTGTAGCAATATAACTAATACAAATTAGCATCATCACAAATGAAATGAGTGTATTTACAATTGTAGATTTCAAACTTAGCATTTCAAAATAAAATTTCATCTGAATTATGTCTAATTTAGGTACAAGTTGCCAAAAAGAAAAAACTAAACCAGCAGTCATTGCAAACCAAAACATTGGTTCTATTTCTATTGATACATGCATATGATTTCCTCCAACAACTAACGACGCAACATAAGCATTAGCATGGGCTATGTCTATTGAATTAAAATACACCCAACCTATAGCCACAATAATAAAAGTAATTGCTGCTCCTGGAATTTTCCCTAGTTTATCTAAGCGCGATTCGAACCCAAGACGATCCATAATTAACCAAAAACCGTGATAAGCTCCCCAAAAAATAAATGTCCAGTTAGCGCCATGCCAAAACCCTGAAAGTAAAAACACCAACCAAAGATTGAAAAATAATTTAGATTTTGTTTCAACTTTATTTCCTCCCAGTGGAATGTACAAGTAATTTTTCATCCAATTACCCAAAGAGATATGCCATCTTCTCCAAAACTGAGTTATTCCGATTGAGGCATATGGATTGTTGAAATTTTCGGGAAATGTAAATCCGAGCATTTGTCCGATCCCAATGGCCATATCACTATACCCACTAAAATCAAAATAAATTTGGAACGTAAACGCAATCATTCCGATCCAAGCATAATAAGTACTTAATTCCCCAGATTCTATTGCAAAAACTTGCTCACTAACTACTGCAAGTGTGTTTGCAATGATCACCTTTTTAGCTAATCCAATAGCAAAACGTCGAAACCCAATCAAGATCATATCGATTGAATAATTTGCGAACCTATTTGTTATTTGTTCTGCGATTTCATGATAGCGAATGATTGGACCTGCAATCAATTTTGGAAACAAGATAATATACAAGAGGTAATTCAAAAAACTCGAAAGTGGTTTGTGCTTCTTCAAATATACATCAATGACGTAGGTAAGACTTTCAAAGGTGTAAAACGAAATTCCTATTGGTAAAATTACCGAAAGAAGTTTCATAGGCTTCATATCCAATCCACCCAACAGTTCATTGATATTATCAATAAAGAAATTGCAATATTTGAAGTAAAACAATAAACCCACATTGATTGATACGGAGAAGATCATCATCCATTTGCGTCGTTTTGGATTTTGTTGCCTATCCATACTTCTAACTATCAAATAGTCAAAACAAGTAGTAATTAGTATTACAAAGATGAATTTTGGAGCACCCCAACTGTAAAAGAAAATACTCGCCAACAATAGCAATATGTTTTTGTATTTATTTGGCGTTAGAAAATATGTAACCAATAATATTGGCAAAAAATACACTAGAAATAAGATACTACTAAAAACCACTTCTATTTTTTATTCATACTATAATTCATGCAAATATACTTTCTTTTGATCTTGTATTTATGCGTCTTCGTTCAAAAAACCAATATTCCGTTTCAAACCTTCAAACTTGGTTCGTTTCACAGCGCTGTTCTTAAAAAGTGACGAAAACAATTCTTGATTCAAGTCTATCCAATCCGATTTTGACATATTCATTTTCTCGATCGAAGGAAGAAAACGGGGTTCATTTGTTGGTTTTGAAAATCTATTCCAAGGGCAAACATCTTGACATATATCACAACCAAACATCCAATTTTCCATTTTAGATTTAAATTCTGTTGGAATTATCTCATTTTTAAGTTCGATAGTTAGGTAGGATATGCATTTGCTTCCATCTACTTTATACGGTGCAATTATAGCATCTGTTGGACAAGCCTCTATACATTTTGTACACGTTCCACAATAATCCTTAATTGGTCCATCAGGAGCTAATTCTAAGTCACAGATTAATTCTGCGATAAAGAAAAAAGACCCATTTTCTTTGTTAATTATATTGGTGTGCTTGCCCATCCAACCTGCTCCAGATCGTTGCGCCCAAGCTTTATCCATTACTGGTGCAGAATCAACAAATACACGTCCATCAAACTCACCCAATTCCAATTTTAGCCTTTCAATTAGTGATTTTAGCTTGTCCTTGATTACGAAGTGATAATCTTCCCCATAAGCATATATCGAAAGTTTTGGAGCAGTAATGTCTTCTTGCTTATTTTCTGGAAAATAATTCAACAAAAACGTAACAACGGACTTTGCTCCAGGAACCAGCAATCTCGGATCTAGTCGTTTGTCAAAATGGTTGTGCATGTACCCCATTTCTCCTTGGTAATTCAAGTTCAACCAATGCTCCAATCTTGGTGCTTCTTTCTCTAGGAACTCAGCCTTTGATATACCTGTGAAAAAGAAACCTTCTTGGGTAGCCAATCTCTTCACTAATTGCGTACGTTCTTCAATAGACAAAAACATCGTCTTTGTTATTCAAACAAGGAACCTGCATCAAATCCCATATTTTTACCCAAATGCTTGAACGCTTTATCGGTAACGCGTCTTCCACGTGGCGTGCGCATCAAAAAGCCTTCTTGAATTAGGTATGGTTCATAAACTTCTTCAATTGTTTCCGCATTTTCACCAATCGCTGTAGCCAAAGTGCTCAAGCCCACAGGTCCACCATTGAACTTATCTATTAACGTAGATAAAATTCTGTTATCCATTTCGTCTAAACCATTAGCATCAACATGTAATGCAAGAAGCCCATACTCGGTAATTTCTTTGTCAATTATTCCGTTACCTTTAACTTGTGCAAAATCGCGGATTCTTCTCAACAATGCATTTGCAATTCTAGGTGTACCTCTACTTCGGCTTGCAATTTCATAAGCCGCATCTTCATCGATAGGTATGTTTAATAAACTTGCTGAACGCTCAACTATTAATGTCAAAGTTTTCTTGTCGTAGTATTCTAACCGAGCACTAATCCCAAATCTTGCCCTTAGGGGTGCGGTTAGCAAACCTGAACGCGTTGTTGCACCAATTAAAGTAAATGGGTTAAGTCCAATTTGAATTGTTCTGGCATTTGCACCGGTATCCAACATTATATCGATTTGATAATCTTCCATTGCTGAATACAAATATTCTTCAATTACCGGGCTTAAACGATGTATTTCGTCTATAAACAAAACATCCCCTGATTCCAAATTTGTCAATAAGCCTGCTAGATCTCCAGGCTTGTCTAAAACTGGACCGCTCGTAATTTTACAGTTAGAGCCTAATTCATTCGCAATAATATTAGCTAAAGTAGTCTTTCCTAATCCTGGAGGACCATAAAGCAATACATGATCTAAAGGTTCATTCCTTTGTTTTGCAGCTTTTACAAAAATTGACAAATTTTCAACAACAGGTTTTTGACCAGAAAAATCTTGCAACGTTTTTGGGCGCAAAACACGGTCATAATCCTTTTCAGGCAAATTGGCTTCTTCCCTATAATCAAATGAATCTTCTTCCTCTGTCATGAACTTGTCAATTAATACTATTTGTATACAAATGTAAAAAAAAAGCCTCTGTCATCTGACGGAGGCTTTTTAATATTTTTTATGCGACTAATGTTCTTCTTCGCCTTCTAACAAAGGAACCGTTTGCGGAACATAATCGTTTTCATGAGCAGGATTACTGTAATCATAAGGCCATCTGTGAACAGTTGGTAATTCTCCTGGCCAGTTACCATGCATGTGTTCCACAGGAGTTGTCCATTCTAATGTATTTGATTTCCAAGGATTTTGAACCGCTTTAGGTCCTCTAAAAATAGAGTAAAAGAAGTTGTACAAGAAGAACAATTGACCTACCGCTGCAAAAATTGCGAAGAAAGTAATGATCTTATTTAAATCCATAATCATTTCGTATGAATTCGTATCAAAATCACCATAAACTGAGTAGTCATAATAACGTCTTGGAGCACCAGCTAATCCAACAAAGTGCATTGGGAAGAATACTCCGTATGCTCCTACAATTGTAAACCAAAAGTGAACATAACCTAAACGCATATTCATCATTTTTCCAAACATCTTAGGGAACCAGTGATAAACACCTGCAAACATTCCGAATACTGCTGACATACCCATAACAACGTGAAAGTGAGCTACAACAAAATAAGTATCATGAATTGCAATATCCAATGCAGAATCCGCTAAGATAATACCTGTAACACCACCCGTAATAAAAGTAGATACCAAACCTACCGCAAACATCATCGCTGGTGTATGGGTAATTGAACCTCTCCAAAGCGTAGTTAAGTAATTGAATACTTTAACTGCTGAAGGAATAGCAATAAGTAAGGTAGTAAATACAAACACGGAACCTATAAATGGATTCATCCCAGTTATAAACATGTGATGTCCCCAAACAATAAAGGATAAGAAACCAATCGCTAAAATTGACCCAATCATCGCTCTATATCCAAAAATTGGCTTACGTGAATTCGTTGCAATAATTTCAGAACTCAAACCTAATGCTGGTAATAATACGATATAAACCTCTGGATGCCCTAGGAACCAGAATAAATGTTGATATAATAACGGTGAACCACCAACATTGTCTAGCATTTCACCACCAACAATGATATCTGATAAGTAGAACGAAGTTCCAGCAGATCTATCCATTATTAATAACAAAGCAGCTGATAACAAAACTGGGAAAGAAAGAACACCAAGTAAAGCTGTTACAAAGAACGCCCAAATTGTTAATGGCATTCTTGTCATTTTCATTCCTTTCGTACGTAAGTTGATTACTGTTACGATATAATTCAATGAACCGATTAATGATGATGCAATGAAAATAGCCATAGACACCAACCATAAAGTCATACCCATACCTGAACCCTCAACTGCTTGAGGCAATGCCGAAAGCGGTGGGTAAATCGTCCAACCAGCCATTGCAGGACCTTGTTCTACAAATAAAGAACACAACATAATCACAGAACTAGTGAAAAATAACCAGTATGAAATCATGTTTAAGAATCCAGATGCCATATCACGTGCACCCAATTGAAGGGGAATTAGTAGATTTGAAAATGTTCCCGACAAACCACCTGTTAACAAGAAGAACACCATGATAGTACCGTGAATAGTAACTAACCCAAGATACATGTTCTCTTTCATTATTCCACCTGGAGCCCAAGTTTCACCTAAAAATAGAGATAAAAAATCAGATGATTCTCCAGGATTAGATAATTGCAAACGGAACAAAATTGAAAGCATCATTGCTACAAGTCCCATAAAAACAGCCGTCATTAAGAACTGCTTTCCAATCATTTTGTGATCTTGACTAAAAATATACTTAGATACGAAACCTTCCTCGTGGTGGGCATGCCCTTCGTGATGTCCGTGTGCTTGATGTGATACAGCCTCCATTATATATATTGTTTTTTATTTATTAACTTAATTATCTTACTTCTGAGCTACTTTCGTAGTATCAGCTTTAACTCCTTCTGGCATTGTTTCAGTTGCAGGTTTAGCAACTTCAACAATTGGGAAATAAATATCCTTAAAAGTTGATTTTGATGCCAACCATGCGTTAATAGCTTTCGCTTCTTTAACCACAACCATCATTTTCATTTTGTAATGCGCACCGCCACAAATCTTGTTACACATTAATATATACTCAAACTTTGGATTGTTCATTTTTACTCGCATCTCTTCAGTAGTATACCGAGGAGTAAATTTAAAACGAGTAGTCATTCCAGGCACTGTATTCATTTGGGCTCTAAAATGTGGGAAAAAAGCTGAGTGAATAACATCCTTTGCTCTGAAGTTAAATTCATACAATTGACCCTTTGCTAAGTATAATGTGTCTTTCTGAATTACATCATCATATGCCATTGCATCAACGTTATCATTATGTCTTGCTTTCATTTGATGAATAAGGCGGATCATACGTTGCTTACGACGTAAGTCATTTATCAATTTTACTTTTTCTTCTGGAATAAAAATATTATTTCTATCATTTAACTTATCTTCTAACAAACTAATGCCTAAAACTGACCCATCTTTGCTGCCTGTTTCCATTAGCATAATAGCAGTGTCAATCGTTGCTTTAGTCATTAAAGCTAATTCGTTATTTCCTGTTGTTAATTTATAATCAAACAAACCTAACTTATTATCTTCTCCAGCGTAACGAGCCGTCCAATCGAATTGTTTAGAGAATAACTCAATCACTTTAGCTTGCTTTGGAGCAACATCCGTAATAGAGTTCCACTCTTTCAATCCAAGTACAATCACAATCGTCAAAACAATTGCAGGAATAACTGTCCAAAATGCTTCTAATTTATTACTATGAGAAAAGAAATATGCTTTAACACCTTCCTTAGCCGTATACTTCCATGCAAAAATAAACAATAAGGAATTTGTAAGAAAAAATGCAATTCCAATAATTATAAAGTTTAAGTCCAACAATCTATCCGTACTTACCCCTTCTACTGAAGCAGATTCACCTCTACCTGTCCAACCATATTTAGCCATCAACCAGAAAAAACCGATATAAAAGAACATCATAAATCCTAACATCAAGTTAGCATTCATTTTGTTATCTCTTACAGGAACATCTTCTTCCCTTCTATCAAAAAGTTTCGCAGACATTTCTGACATTCTTACCAATTGTGCAATAGCTATTATTCCAAGTACAATCGCTACTATTATTATTAATTTAAAACTCATCTTTCTACTATTTCAGTTAAACTTGTATTGGTATTTTATTATATCTCGTGATGGAAACTTTCGTCTAAGAAAGGGTGATTCACAGGAGTTAATGGCGCTTTAGATAAGTTAGTAAGTATTACTCTTACAAACATTCCAACAAACACCAAGAACAATCCTATTTCTAGTGCACCGATGCTTGTCTTAACACCCAAACTTCCAATAAATATCATTTGGAAAACATCTAACCAGTGACCAACAAAGATTAAGCAACCCACAAAAATAATAACATTAACACTTCGCTTAGCATCTCTCGACATCATCAACAACATTGGGAATGCAAAGTTTACGATAAACATTCCGAAATATAGAGGCTTGAAATCTTTAATTCTTGTTACGAAATAAGTTGCTTCTTCTGCAAAATTTGCATACCAAATCAACATGAACTGAGAAAACCATAAGTAAGACCAAAGAAACGAAGTAGCAAATGTCCATTTAGCGATGTCATGAATATGCGAATCATTTACATTTGGTAAATAACCTTGCTTTTTCAAGTAAAGTGCTAAAGTAACTAAACAGACCATGGTTGTACACCACATGCCTGCGAAGATATACCAGCCAAACAAAGTAGAGAACCAATGAACGTCAATCGACATGATCCAATCCCAAGCTGAAGTTGAACTAAATACAGCAAAACAAACTAAAAACATTGCAGACTTCTTGTAATTCATGAAATGCAATTCTGTTCCTCCAACTTTATCTTCTTCTAAAGATCTTCTCTTAAAACCTCTCCAAAATATGAAGTACGTTCCAAAATAAACCAATGTTCTTATCCAAAAGAAAGGAATGTTTAAGAATGCAGATTTATTTCTAATAATCTCATCGCCTGCTACTACTTCTGGATCCATCCATAAATAAATATGAGCACCTTTAAAAACAGTAATCAGACCTAATGTCAACGCCAACATAGCAATACCCCAAGGTAACCACCCAGCCAAAGCTTCGATTAATCTTTTTACTGATGCGTACCATCCAGTTTCAGTTGCGTATTGTAGTGCAAGAAAGAACAATGCCCCTAAACCAATAGCAAAGAAAAAGAAGCTATTTGTTAGAAGATTTGCCATTAATCGTTGCACAAAACCTTCGCTATGAACATTCATTTCATAGATTGCACCAATTACAGCTATTAAACCACCACCCGCAAGTAATGCTGTAGTAACTGTTTTTGCTTTTTTTGTTATTTTGAATTCCATTTTTGTAATATCTAGAATGGTTAATTATTTTGTTGGTGTTACTGCTGTAACTGTATCTGAAACTACAACCGCAGCTGCATTTCCTGCAGCGTCAAAAGTGCCATATGTAGCATCTTGAAACTTACGTATGTAATGTACAAGAGTCCAAATTTCTTTTTTAGTGACTAACGATGCATGCGCACCCATCATGTTTCTACCATAATAGATTGAATAGAACATTTGACCGTCAGCGATTGCAAGTGTTTTGTAATCAGGCACACCTGCATAAGCTCCAGAAACGACCATTGGTCCTTGTCCGTCACCTTTTTCGCCATGGCAATGCGCACACTTCGAAGCAAAAACTTCTTTAGCACCTTTAAAAAGGCCTTCAGCATTTTCAAGCGTTAGCTTAATTGGATTTGAATCTTTAGCAGCTTCTAAGTACTCATAATCTGCACTTGGATTGTTAGATAAGATCCACCCAAATAAACCATGAGATTCAGCAAACGCAGCACCTGGTTTCCTCCAATAAGGCATCATAACCGAAACCAACGTTGAATCAGTTCCAACATAAGGAATTGTTCCAGCAGGTGGAGTTAATGCAGTTAATCTTGTTTTCAAGTTTTCATTAATCGATCCACGAACTTCACCGTAATCAACGTATGCCTCAATAGCTGGTGAACGATACATGTCTGGCATGTATTCTAAACCTGGACTATTTGGATCTGCAGTACAAGAAGTTAGGAATAAACCTACACTTGTGAAAACACCTGCCCCTATAATTTTTATTGTTCTTTTCATTACTTTATACTAATTCTAAGTAAATGATTAAATTTCTTTTTGGTCAATTTCAGTAACCCCTGTTGTGCGAACCATTGCAAGAATTTCATCTTCTGTAAACTGAGGGTTCTCAGAAAGTCTGAATTCCATAACAAAACGATCATCTGTTGTACGTGGATCCGGGTTGGATGCAGGCATTCCTGGCAAGGTTTTATTTCTCAACAAATAGGTTATAGCCATTCCGTGAGCTGCACATAGTACTGTAAATTCGAAAGTAACTGGAATAAATGCAAGCATATTCTCTAAATAAGAAAAACTTGGTTTACCTCCAATATTCATTGGCCAGTCATTAATCATGAAGAATTTCATACCAAATGTGGCAAGCATCAAACCTGTTAGTCCATAGATAAATGCCATGATACCTAATCTCGTTTGTTTGATTCCAATAATTGGATCTATTCCATGAATAGGAAACGGAGAAAATACTTCGCTTACTTTCATTCCTTTTGCGACCAACTTTTTTGCGCCATCCTTTAGCACATCGTCGTCGTCATACATTGCATAAATTACTTTTTCAGTCATTGTATGTGATTAATGGTTGTTAATATCTGAGTGAGCGTCATGTCCATTCGCAGCCATGTACGGGTGAATTGTTCTAGGGTCATTGTTTTTGTATGATTCTCCAGAAGACTTCAATATTGTTTTAACTTCGTTCAAAGCCAATACTGGGAAGAAACGAGCAAACAACAAGAAGAAAACAAAGAATAGTCCAATTGTACCAATGAATACACCTAAATCAATTGCTGAAGGATAATGCATACTCCAAGATGATGGTAAGTAATCTCGGTGAATTGAAGATACAATAATTACAAAACGTTCGAACCACATACCAATATTTACAACTATTGAAATAATAAATGTAAAGATTAAACTTCTTCTCAATTTCTTGAACCACATTAATTGCGGAGAGATTACGTTACAAGTCATCATTGACCAATAAGCCCACCAATAAGGTCCAGAGAAACGATTGATAAATGCATATGATTCATATTCTACACCAGAATACCAAGAAACGAAAAGTTCAGTTAAATACGCAACTCCAACTATAGAACCTGTAACCAAAATTACAATGTTCATATACTCAACATGACGTGTATGTATATATGCTTCAAGTTTCATTGCTTTACGCATAACTAACATTAATGTTTGAACCATCGCAAAACCTGAGAATACAGCACCCGCAACGAAATACGGAGGGAAAATTGTGGTATGCCATCCTGGAATTACGGAAGTAGCAAAATCGAATGATACAATCGAGTGAACCGAGAATACTAAAGGAGTAGCAACACCTGCTAATACTAAAGAAACTAATTCAAAACGATTCCATTGTTTAGCACGACCTGACCATCCAAATGATAATATGCTATACATTTTCTTCGGTATAGGTCGTTTCACCCTATCGCGAATAGTTGCGAAATCAGGAATCAAACCAATATACCAGAAAACTAATGAAACCGATAAATAAGTAGAAATTGCGAATACATCCCAAAGTAATGGAGAGTTAAAATTCACCCATAACGATCCAAATTGATTTGGTAGAGGTAAAACCCAATATGCTAACCACAAACGTCCCATGTGAATTAATGGAAACAAACCAGCCATAAATACGGCAAAAATTGTCATTGCTTCAGCAGATCGGTTAATCGCCATTCTCCATTTCTGACGGAACAATAATAATACTGCAGAAATTAATGTTCCTGCGTGACCAATACCAACCCACCAAACGAAGTTAGTAATATCCCAAGCCCAACCTACGGTCTTGTTCAATCCCCATACTCCAATACCTGTTCCTAATAGATAACAAATACATCCTACTCCGTAAGCACCAATTATAAGCGCAATCGCAAATAATATGTACCACATTCTTGGTGCTTTGTCCTCAATCGGGCGACAAACATCGTTTGTTACATCATGATAAGTCTTGTGACCTAAGATGAGGGGTTCTCTTATCGCTGCTTCCTTGTGCATATCGACTATATATTAATTAATGAGATTTTTTCGCTTCATGTCCACCACCATGGTGAGCACCGTGTTCTACTTCTGCAACTTGCAATTTCTCTAACAAAGTATTCTTTTCGTTACGTACTTTTACTTTGTACCAGATATTTGGCTTAACACCAACTTCTTCTAGTGCTTGGTAAGAACGAATACTTTCAGTTGATTTACGTACAGCTGAAGTAATATCATTCCAGTCACCAACCGTAATAGCATCTGTTGGACAAACGTCTGTACAAGCTGTTGTAACATCCCCATCTTTTACTGGACGACCTTCAGATTTCGCATTCAATTTACCACCTTGGATACGTTGCACACAGAATGAACATTTTTCCATTACACCACGTGTACGTACTGTAACATCAGGATTCAACACCATACGACCGAAATCATCTTGTGCGGGGTTAACTTCAGTAAATTTCTTGTAAGAAGGGTAGTTAAACCAGTTGAAACGACGTACTTTATAAGGACAGTTGTTTGCACAATAACGTGTACCGATACAACGGTTATACGTCATTTGATTTAAACCTTCGTTTGAGTGAGTTGTTGCTGCTACCGGACAAACTGTTTCACACGGAGCGTGATTACAGTGATGACAAAGCATCGGCATATGTATTACTTTTGGATTCGCTGCAGCAACTTCTGCCTTACCGAAATCAAACGTTTCTTTATCTTTTCTTAAACCAACAGTTGCTTCTTCATCAGATGCAAAGTAACGGTCAATACGAATCCAATGCATTTCACGACCTCTACGCACTTCATCTTTACCAACAACTGGAACGTTGTTTTCAGATTGACAAGCGATCAAACAAGATCCACAACCGATACAAGAAGACAAATCAATTGTCATTCCCCAACGGTGTCCAATATTTTCTACTGGATGCGCATCCCAAAGATCGAAATCAGATAATGGCTTTTCAACGTGATGACCATTTTCATCCATTGCCATTATCTTATGCGTTTCATTGAACGCTTCTTTTTTGGCTTCTGAATTATTTTTATTGAATATATCTAAAGTAGTTTCACGTACAATCGACTCACGCGCCATAACCGTATGGTGAATTTGCGTAGCAGCGATTGGATACGTTCCTTCTATCTTCGTAATAGTAGCACTATTTTGATAAGACATTGTTCCGTTGTGAGACGTAACAAATAAGAAAGCATTTTTTCCAATAGCTACTTTAGATTCACTTCCAGTTGCACCTTCTGTGTATCCTCCATAATTCTCTGTTCTGTATGCTGATTTACCAATTTTTTCACCATTAGCTCCACGACCGTAACCTAAAGCCACACCTACAGTACCTGGTGCTTGACCTGGAGAAGCATAAACTGGCAACTCTAATGAAATTCCATTTACTTTAATTGTAGCTAAACTTGCACCAGTTTCTTGGTCATATTTCCATGCATAACCAAGTGTTTTCATTTCTTCTGGAGACATAGTTATGTAGTTGTCCCAAGTCACTTTAGAAATTGGATCTGGTAATTCTTGTAACCAAGGGTTTGAAGCTTGAATTCCCGTTCCGATTCCTGCTTTTTGATACATTACAACTTCCGTTGTACTGCCCTTTGCAATCATTCCAGAAAGACCTACTAAAGATGCTTCATTGAACATTAATATACCTGCAGCCTCTAAAGCAATTGTCTTACATGAATTATGTACTACACTATTCCAAGATGCAAACAATTCTTGAGTTCCTTCAACTCCTGATATAGCTCCAAAAGCACTCCATGTTTTAATAATGAAATCATAAGCAACCGTACTATCCTTTCCAGAACGAGTAG
>JAYSRU010000258.1:0-7575 GCA_043720875.1 Crocinitomicaceae bacterium | reverse complement strand
AAATCAAATCCAAAATGGAAGATTTCACTCCAAACCCACAAATACATGCAAATACCCTAAATCTTATGAAATATATTCTATTATTTTTATTGTTTTTTATTTCTGCCAATTGCGGAATAGCACAGAAAGGGTATTCTACCAAAAATAAAAAGGCAATTAAGCTGTTCGAAAAAGCGAAAGCAGCAGGTAATACCATGGATTTAAAAACAGGTAAGCCAAATTTCGACATTAGTATCTCTTTACTGGATCAAGCAATTGCGAAGGATAATAATTTCTGGGAAGCTCACCTAATGTCAGCTGAGTTCTGCGAATATAAAGGAGATTGGAAAACTTCATTAGCGCATTATGAAGAGGCGTTAAGGGCTAATCCTCGACATTCCCCTAGCGGAAGCACTTTTTTTTATGCTGGAAACGCAGCGTATATGGCCGGAGAATTCGACAAAGGAATTCGATTTCTTGATACGTATCAAACCTATAAGAATGCTAGCCAAGAGTTGTTGTCTAAATCTGAAGACATCAGACAATCTTGTGTTTTTTCAAAAGAATCCTTAAACAATCCTTATCCTTTTAAGCCAATAAATTTAGGCCCTGGCATTAATACAGATCGACCTGAGTACTTCCCAACGATTACCGTAGACGGTAATACTATTTTATTTACACGCTTAGTGAAAGATAGTCGCATCGATCCGCGTATTGGTGTTCAAGAAGATTTTTTTGTTTCTAATTTGAGTGAAAGAGGTATTTGGATGAAGGCAGTTCCGATGCCTGCAAATATTAATTCGACCATGAATGAAGGCGCTCCAACAATATCCGCAGATGGAAGGACATTGATATTTGTTGCCTGTCCTGATATGATTACGGGAGAAAGTTATGGTGATGGCAGAACGGGAAGAGGTTCTTGTGATTTCTTTATCACTAAGAAACTAGGAACACAATGGACTAACCCCATAAATCTTCCAGGGGCACCAAATACTTCAAATTGGGAAACACAACCATCTATTTCGGCCGATGGGAAAACCATTTATTTCATTCGTGGAACTAAAGGTCAACGAGATGGATCAAGAGGTGGCGATATTTATACTGCTACCTTACAAATGGATGGCACTTGGGGTGAGGCTAAACGCTTATCGAATGTAATTAATACAACTTCAGATGAAGAATCGGTACTCATTCACCCGGATGGTAAAACACTCTATTTCGCTTCCCGTGGTCATATTGGATTAGGAGGATCTGATTTGTATATGTCTACGTTGAATGACGATGGAACTTGGACTTCACCTGTTAATCTTGGGTTTCCGATAAATACAAAAGGAGATGAGAATTCGTTAATGGTGACAGCGGATGGAGAGATTGGATTCTTTGCTTCTGACAGAGCTGGCGGATATGGGGACTTAGATCTTTATTATTTTATTATGCCATTGCACTTACGACCTGTTAAAACCCTATACTTCGATGGTTTGGTCTTTGATGCCCTGACTAAGAAACCGTTAGCCGGAAAATTCCAATTGATTGATATTAAAACGGGGAAAGAAGTGATTAAAGCTGAAGCCGATTTAATGAATGGATCATTTACGGTATCGTTACCGTTGAACCGTGAATACGCATTAAACGTAAGCTATGAAGGCTATTCGTTCTATTCCAAGAACTTTAACATGATGGCTACTGATAGTGCTGAATCGGTACACATGGATGTTCCACTCTACCCGATTACTAGTGAGTCTGCGATACGCTTAGACAATGTTTTCTTCGATTTAGCTAAGGCTACGCTACGTTCAGAATCATTCATCGAATTAAATAAGTTAAAGGATTTCTTGAAAAATAACGCATTGTTAAAAATTGAAATCGGTGGCCACACAGATACACGTGGCAGTGATGTTGATAACCAATTATTATCTCAAAACAGAGCAAAAGCAGTTTATGATTATTTAGTAACTCAAGGAGTGGATGCAAAGCGTATGACTTTCAAAGGTTATGGAGAAACACAAAATTCAATTTCTGATGCAGACATTTTAAAATTACCATTAAACAAACAAGAAGCAGCCCATCAATCGAATCGACGAACTGAATATAAAATCGTGAAATAATCTATTCAATGCATTTCATTAAATTAATACGTCCTTTAAATTTACTTGTTATTTGGTTCACCATGTACTCGTGCAGATGGTTTGTGTTATGGTTTCCCGAATTAATGAGTGGAAATAAATATTCCGTGTTGCATGAAAATGAACGCATCTATTTTGCGTTACTGACGTTCTCAGTGGTATTGATCGCAGCCGCTGGAAACATAATTAATGATTATTTTGACGTTAAAGCGGATAGAATCAATAAACCAAATCGACTCATAGTTGGGAAATTCATTAAGCCTAGATGGGCGATTGTAAGTCATGTGTTGTTCAATGTTGTTGCACTGGCAATTGGAGCATATTTAAGCATTGTATTGCATTCTGTTTGGTATGTGTTTTGTCATTTAATTACCATTAATTGCCTTTGGTTTTATAGTTCCTATTACAAGAGGAAACCTCTTTTTGGTAACCTGATTGTAGCACTTTTAACTGCAATCGTTCCTTTATTGACCGCTTATTACATGTACAATCATTACGGGAATATTTCTGATTATTCCAACGCACGTTTGTACGCGCTATTTGAAATGGATGGAACAATTAAAACCTCATTTCATTTTTGGTATTTTGAGTTACATAATAAAGGTATTGGGCTCATCATATTGGGTTTCACCGCTTTCTTTGCAAATTTGTCACGAGAAATAATCAAAGACATGGAAGATGTTGAGGGTGATAAATTAATTCACGCCTATACGCTTCCCATGATTTTCGGCGTAAAAGGCACTAAAAGAATCGTAACACTGTTGCTTGCAACACTCATTGCATTTTATTTTTTACTGTTAGTCATGAATTCTCCACAAGGAATTTGGCACTCGCTCTACATCATGCTTCCAGTGGCTATGGCAATTGCTGGACTTGTTTTGGCTGCATTAGTGCTACTGAAAGCTATTACGAGATCGCAATTAAAAAAATCAGATTTCATCATAAAAATCAGTTTCTTGCTCGCATTGCTACAACCTATTTATTGGTATATTCTTTTTAAATGAAATTTGAACACACATTAATTTTAGCTTCTCAGAGTCCAAGGAGAAGAGAACTTTTAGGTAAACTTGGATGGCCAGTTACTATTATCGACCAATTTTCGGATGAAATTTACCCCGCTGACTTGGAGACACAGGAAATAGCAGGTTATTTATCACTTAAAAAAGCAAATACAGTACAACACGAATTGGCTTCCAATGAAGTGCTAGTCTGTGCAGATACTATTGTCGTTTTTGAAGGAAAAGTATACGAGAAACCAATGCATGCTGAAGACGCAATACGTATGCTGTCTTACCTTTCTGGGCAAACTCATTTGGTGCATACAGGTGTCACGATAATTCATGCGACAAAGACAAAAACCTTCACCACTACGACAGCGGTAACGTTTGCTAGCTTTACGGCGGATGAAATCAGCCATTACGTCAACAATTTTAAACCATTCGACAAAGCAGGATCATACGGTATTCAAGATTGGATTGGTTACATTGGTGTTGAATCAATCCATGGATGCTATTACAATGTAATGGGCTTGCCACTTTCGGTTTTGTATAAAGAGATTAATGGGATTATTGAATAATTATCAAAGCGATCGCATCAACCAATCAATTGCGCATACAGCTCTTTCATATCATTTAAATATTGGTACGTAAAATTATTTTCGTGTAGCTTATTTTTCAAAATTTCAAAGTCACTTTTACTATCTAACTCAATTCCAACGACAGCTGGTCCACTCTCTTTGTTATTTTTTCTCGAAAACTGAAAATAGGTAATATCATCTGTTGGCCCCAAAACATTATTTACAAATTCTTTCAGCGCACCTGGGCGTTGTGGAAATTGAATTAAGAAATAATGCTTCAAACCTTCATAGAAAAGCGAGCGCTCCTTGATCTCTTCCGTTCGTGTTATGTCGTTATTACTTCCACTCACAACACAAACAACCGTCTTGTGCTCAACGTGTTGCTTGTAAAGTTCGAGTGCTGCAATTGTCAACGCACCCGCTGGCTCAACCACAATTGCCTCTTCGTTATACAGTGAAAGAATTGTGCTACAAACCAAACCTTCTGGCACTGAAACAACCCCGTCTATATGGTTTTTACATATTTCAAACGTAAAGTCTCCAACTCTTTTGACCGCTGCACCATCAACGAACTTATCAATTTCATCTAAACTTGTATTTACACCTTTTTCCAAAGATAATTTCATGGAACTGGCACCCAAAGGCTCCACTCCTATAATCTTTGTTGCCGGACTCAGCGCTTTAAATACCGTCAGAATGCCGGCAGCAAGTCCACCACCACCAATGGGCACAAAGAGATAATCAATTTTTTGCTTAGCATCGTCTAGTATCTCTAAACCTACTGTTCCTTGACCTGCAATTACTAAAGGATCATCAAATGGATGTATAGCAACCTGTTGTGTTTCTGTCGCAAATTTAACGGATTCTGCATAAGCAGCATCAAACGTATCTCCAACGAGCCTAACCTCTATCCATTCTTTTCCAAAGTTTTTTACCTGATTTATTTTTTGCTTTGGGGTTGTTGTAGGCATAAAGATAGTGCCGTGTATGCCTAAAAGGTTGCATGAGTAAGCTACGCCTTGTGCGTGATTCCCGGCACTTGCACAAACTACCCCTTTTTTTCGACTGAATTCAGACAGTGAATTTATTTTAGTAAACGCACCTCTTATTTTATAGGATCGTACAACTTGCAAATCTTCCCGTTTAAGGAAAACTTGCGCATTGTAGCGATTAGAGATGTTTACATTTTGCATTAGTGGCGTGTGAAACACAGTATCTTTTAGTACTTCTTGTGCAGCTAATACGTTTTCGAGCGTGATCATAAATTTTATTTTACAGTGTTGATTGACTTCATTTCTGTCATAGCTAACCTCAGTTTAGCTCCAATTTTTTCTATCGGATGATTGCGTATCGCAGCGTTAACATCGATCAATTCTTTATTATTCACTTTATTGTTTCTGTCCAGATTGTAGTCTCCGCCAATAACTTCCAATTCAACCTTTTTCATGAAATTGGCCAACAAAGGTTTGCACGCATGATCGAATAAATAACAACCATATTCTGCAGTATCTGAAATAACGTGATTCATTTCATATAACTTTTTTCTGGCGATTGTATTAGCGATTAACGGTGCTTCGTGTAGTGATTCGTAATACGCTGACTCTTCTTTTATGCCCGCTGAAACCATTACTTCATAGGCTAACTCAACACCAGCTCGCACCAAGGAAACCATCAATAATCCGTTGTCAAAAAACACTTGTTCATCCAATTGTTTGTCCGCAGGAGTTTTCTCGAATTGTGTTTCGCCTGTTGCTTTTCTCCAACTCAATAGTTCTGTGTCATTGTTTGCCCAATCCTTCATCATGGTTTCCGAAAACTTACCACTCATGATGTTATCTTGATGGGTATTGAACAAAGGCTTCATTAGGCTTTTTAATTCTTCAGAAAGTTCGAAAGCTTTAATTTTAGCAGGATTCGAAAGTCGATCCATCATTGCAGTAACGCCACCATGCTTCAATGCTTCCGTGATTGTTTCCCAGCCGTATTGAATTAAAGTGGATGCATATCCTTTGTCAACTCCAAGTTCAATCATTTTATCAAAACAAAGTATTGAACCGGTTTGTAGGATTCCACAAAGTATCGTTTGCTCCCCCATCAAATCTGATTTAACTTCTGCAACAAAGGATGATTTTAACACACCCGCTTTATTTCCTCCAGTTGCAACCGCATAAGCCTTTGCGAATGCCCATCCTTTGTTTTCTGGATCATTTTCTTCATGAACGGCAATTAATGTTGGGACTCCAAACTCGCGTAAAAACTCAGCTCGCACTTCTGTTCCTGGACATTTTGGTGCAACCATGATAACCGTTATGTCTTTCCTTACCTGCATACCTTCTTCCACAATGTTAAAACCATGCGAATAAGACAGCGTAGATCCAAGTTTCATTAATGGCATTAAGGCGTTAACAACAGAAGTATGTTGCTTATCTGGAGTAAGATTAAGTACCAAATCTGCAGTGGGCACTAATTCATTATAGGATCCTGTGGAAAAGCCATTTTCTGTAGCATTTTTCCACGAATTGCGCTTTTCATTAATCGCTTCCTCTCGTAAAGCAAAAGCTACATAAAGCCCTGAATCTCTAAGGTTTAACCCTTGATTCAACCCTTGTGCGCCACAACCGATTATAACTATTTTCTTACCTAATAAGGCCGTGACTCCATCTTTAAATTCATTGTTATTCATGAATTCGCATTGGCCTAACTGATGCAACTGTTCTCTTAACGACAGTGTGTTAAAATAATTTTTCATACTTAAATTTTAATTTTTTAATTCTTCTAAATGTGTTTCTAATGTCTTCATTGGTTTTGATATCGCAACCCTACCAGAGCTAACAAATTCTAATAACCCAAAGGGTTTCAGTGCCTCAAAAAGCAAGCTAATATCCATGGAGTGACCCGTTTTTTCAATGATGGTAAATTCATCTTGAATTGTAAGAATTCTAGCGTTATGTAAGCGAAGAAGGTCTTCTGTTCCTGCTCGTTGCGATAGTGAGACAGTTGGAATTTTATATAATGCTATTTCTTGATAAACCACTTCAGAGTCTAGGTGAAAGAAAGCTTTAAAAACTTCTATTTGTTTATCGATTTGACTGACCAATTTTTGAACCTGGTCTAGCGTTACGCTAACAACGATGGTGTAACGATGTACTCCTTCTATTTCAGAAGGTGATGCAGTGATGCTTTCAATGTTGACATGTCTTCTATTGAATATCAACGATATACGAGAAAGTATCCCTATACAGTTCTCCGTAAAAATTGATATGTTATATGTGTTTTTCATACGTTTTAATTTAGTCTTATTTCAGAAACGGAAGCTCCAGTTTCTATCATTGGGAATACATTATCTTCTTGCTCTACAATCACCTCTAATACAAATGCGCCCTTATGATTTAACATTGTTTGAAGTCCGTCATTAAGTTGATCTCGATGCTCAACCTTTAGTCCTTCAATACTATAGCCTTTAGCAATTGTTATAAAATCGGGATTTTGAATATCTGTTCCTGAATAACGCTTATCAAAAAATAACTGCTGCCATTGCCTAACCATGCCTAAAAAATTATTGTTTAGAATAATAATTTTTAAGTCTATTTTAGATTGCATAATTGTACCCAATTCCTGGATAGTCATTTGAAAGCCTCCATCTCCTATTATCGCAATAACCGTTTCATTTTTGGCCCCAACTTTCGCGCCCATTGCTGCTGGTAGAGCGAACCCCATTGTACCTAATCCGCCTGATGTTATGTTTCCATGATGCGTCATGTACTTGTAATAACGCGAGGTAACCATTTGATGTTGACCAACATCCGTAACAATCACCGCCTCACCTTTCGTTAAAGTTGATAGTCGATCCACCACTTCTGCCATTTTTAAATCTGCTTGTTTTGGGTTTACTGCATT